>JAKSCZ010000476.1 GCA_022360335.1 Pseudomonadota bacterium | reverse complement strand
TATTTCCAGTCTAAAGGTGCCAGTCACCCTATTTCGGCGTGTGGGAGGGGGTGTCACGAAATAGGGTGACTGGCACCTTTAGACTGGAAATAGGGTGACTGACACCGTTTCCAGGCGGTTACCTTGTCTCTCCCGCCGCTCGTGGACGGCCGGAGAGACAAGGTAACTGTCCCCGATCTTGCTATCCTTTAGGCATGAGCAACGATCCGAACTCCAGGCTGTATGCGGTTTTTCGCGAGCATCCGGCGCTGATCGTCTCCGCGCTGTATGTTGCAGCGTCGGTCATCGGCATGTTCTATTCGTGGGCCTTTCTGCGATTCTTCGGCGTCAACGTTTTCAATTACGCGCACATCAGCGATTTCCTGCTGGCCTCGCTCAAGGAACCGTTCACGTGGGCGCTCGTTATCCTGGCCGTGTCTCTCGTGTTACTGGACAATGCCTCGAGCCGGCAGGTGCAGCGGAAAGGGCCGCGCAAATGGCTCCGCTGGTACGGCTCGCCGAGATATCGATTCGTCAACAATTTCGCGGCGATCTATATCGTACTTTCCTTCATTTACATCTTTGCGAGCTTCCAGGCACGCGACGTGAAGGAAGACGAGGGTAAGCGTGTCGACGTGACCTTCGCCGAGGGTGGGGCGTCGCAGCCCTCGGTCCTGCTGGGCACGACCGGCCAGTTCGTCATTCTCTACGACGCGGCCGCCGACCGGGTCGATATCCACCCGATCGAAAGCATTCATTCGATCTCGTTCCAGGCGGAGTAGTCCGCAGGAGCACCCACGGGCTCGCTGCCGCGATCAGGCCGACGCGAGCTTGTCGTTGTCGGCTTCGGTGACGAAGAAACGCCGCACCTTGAGTGCGCGTGTCAGCTTGCCCCGCCGTACGAAGCACTGGTAGAACATGTCCTTCAGGACCTCGAGCAGGATACCGGCCTGGGCCCGGTTCAGGAGCGGCAGGTCCTCGTGGCTGCCGGCACCGAACAGTACGGACTTGATCGGCGCAAAGGACTCGTCGTCGATGCCCGCGATGTCCTGTGCGGTCACGAATTCCTCGAACGCGCGCAGTTTGCCGCCTTCGCCGAGCGCATGAAACGCACTGACCGAGGCGCGCCGGCACATCGACGCAAACGCATTGAAGTTGTTGCCCGAATAGCAACTCAGCGCTTCGCGGAACAGTACCTCGGTGTCCTTCGGCAGGTACGAGAAGGCGAAGCGTTCCTTCGGGCGCTCGAGTTCGACGAAATTGCGGTGGAGTTCGACCGAGTTGTCGTGGAACTCCCGGACCGCAAAGCGCAGGAAGACGGGCGCGTTGCAGGCATCGCATTTGTAGACGAGGCCGACGTGCCCGGGCTTGTCGCGCAGCAGCGACGACGCGTCCGGAACGGACTGCGGTTGCATGTGTGCATAGACGCCGCAGTAGGGGCACTCGAGTCCGACGCGGTCCTCGAGCTCGCTTTTTATCCCCTGGTCTCTGTCAATTACGATGGCCATATCGCTCTGTTTTATTGTTTACGGATCGGCAAATCAGTATGCAGGTTTGGACGCCAGTAACCGTCTCTGCTTGACATAATACCGAAATGATTCCCGTCACTCCCGTGCGGCGGTGCCGGGCGTCTTCACGCGTCGTTTCGCTCAGGTGTCCAGCCGTTTATACCGGATGCGGTGCGGGTTGTCCGCGTCGGCACCCAGGCGGCGCTTGCGATCCTCTTCGTAGTCCGCGTAGTTGCCTGCGAACCAGACGACGTTCGAGTTGCCCTCGAACGCCAGGATATGCGTTGCGATCCGGTCGAGGAACCAGCGATCGTGCGAGATCACGATGGCCGACCCCGGGAACTCGAGCAGCGCCTCTTCGAGGGCGCGCAGGGTTTCGACGTCGAGATCGTTGGTCGGCTCGTCGAGTAGCAGCAGGTTGCCGCCGGCCTTCAGTGTCTTGGCGAGATGGACGCGGTTGCGCTCACCGCCCGAGAGCAGGCCGATCTTCTTCTGCTGGTCCTGGCCGCGGAAATTGAAGCGACCGACGTAGGCACGCGACGACGTTTCGTAATTGCCGACCGTGATCAGATCGCCGCCGTCCGAGATCTCCTCCCAGACGGTCTTGCTGTCGTCGAGCGCGTCGCGCGATTGGTCGACCGCGGCAAGCCCGACCGTCTCGCCCAGGCGAAGCGTGCCGCCATCCGGTTGCTCCTCGCCCGTGATCATGCGAAACAACGTCGTCTTGCCGGCGCCGTTCGCGCCGATCACGCCGACGATGCCGCCGGGCGGCAGCTGGAAACTGAGTCCGTCGACGAGCAGCTTGTCGCCGAAACCCTTCTTGAGGTTCTCGACCTCGAGCACGACGTCACCGAGCCGCGGGCCGGGCGGGATGTAGATCTCGTTGGTCTCGTTGCGTTTCTGGTACTCGACCGACGACAGCTCCTCGAACTGCCTGAGGCGCGCCCTGGATTTCGCCTGGCGGGCCTTAGGGTTGCTGCGCACCCATTCGAGCTCGTGCTCCATAGCCCGCTTGCGCGCTTTTTCCGTGGCTTCCTCGACCTTGAGGCGTGCTTCCTTCTGCTCCAGCCACGACGAGTAGTTCCCTTCCCACGGTATGCCGTGTCCTCGGTCGAGTTCGAGGATCCACCCCGCGACGTTGTCGAGGAAGTAGCG
>JAKSCZ010000402.1 GCA_022360335.1 Pseudomonadota bacterium | reverse complement strand
GCGCCGGACAACTACGTCCGCACCGGCAATCGCCGCGACCTGACGACGCCGCCGCATGCGCCGACGGTCCTCGACAAGCTCGTCGAAAAGGGCGGCGACGTCATCGGCATCGGCAAGATCGCGGATATCTACGCGCACCGGGGCATCACCAGGAAGGTCAGGGCGAGCGGCAATGCAGCCTTGTTCGACGCAACGCTCGAGGCCGTGCGCGGGGCCGGCGACGATTCGATCGTGTTCACCAATTTCGTCGATTTCGACATGCTGTACGGCCACCGCCGCGACGTCGAAGGCTACGCGACGGCACTCGAGTACTTCGACGGCCGGCTGCCCGAGCTGATGGATTCGATGCGGGATGACGATGTCCTGATCCTGTGCGCGGACCACGGCTGCGACCCGACCTGGCAGGGCACGGACCATACGCGCGAGCACATTCCCGTACTCGTCTATCGCCCGGGCATCGAGCCGGGTTCGCTGGGCCGCCGCGAGACCTTCGCCGACATCGGCCAGAGTCTCGCCGGCCACTTCGGCCTCGAGCCGATGGCGTACGGCACCTCGTTCCTGTAGGAGCGCGCCTTGCGCGCGACAAGTCGCGCCGCAGGCGCGTCGCCCGCATGGCGGGCTCCTACATTCGATCTCGCCAGGACGGCGGCACGCGGATCGCAACGACCTCGCCCTCGGCCGTCCGCGTCTCACCCGAGTAAACGCTGCACGCCACCACCGTCTTCCTGTCGCCGGCGTCGGCGACGGTCGCACGCAAGGTGACGTCCCTGTCGATCGGCGTCGGTGCGAGGTAGTCGACCGTCAGGCGCCCCGTAACGCACCAGATCTCCTCGCCTTCGCCCACCTCGCGACCCTCCCGCCGGTAGTGGTCGGACACCGCGGTACCCACGCAATGGCAGTCGATCAGGCTCGCGATCGTGCCGCCGTAGAGATAGTGCGTGGGGCCGGCGCACTGCTCCCGCCGCGGCGTGTAGACGCACACCGACTCCTCGCCCTGCCAGTGACTCTTGATCTGCAGGCCCCGCGGATTTTCGGTCCCGCAGCCGTAGCAGTGGTTGCCCGCCATCCTGTCCTGGATAGCCGTCACCGTTCGGCCCCGGGCGCCGGCTTATCGACCATGCGCTTTCCCCCTTCCCGCCGCCGGTTGCGCTCGTGCAGGGCTGCGCCGATCTCCCCGGCCAGCGCTCTCGCTTCGGCAGCGACCCGTGCGGTATCGATCGTGAGTAGCCGGCGCTCCCTCATCAGGACCTTGCCGTCGACGACGACCGAGGCGACGTCCTGTTCGTCGCTTACGTAGACGAGGTGTGAAACGACGTCGAAGGTCGGTACGTGGTGCACGTCCTCGAACGCGACCTGGATCAGGTCGGCGCGTTTGCCGGCCTCGAGCGATCCGATGGCGTCACCGAGCCCGATGGCGGCGGCGCCGCCGCTGGTGGCCATGCCGAGCACGGCAGCCGCGGGCAGGGCCTGCGGGTCCAGGCGATCGACCTTCTGCAGGAAGGTCGCGAGCCGCATCTCCTCCCACATGTCGAGGTCGTTGTTGCTGGCGGCGCCGTCCGTGCCGAGTCCCATCCTGACGCCCGCGGCCAGCATTTCGGTGACCGGCGCTATCCCCGAGGCGAGTTTCATGTTGGAGGACGGATTGTGGATCACGCCGACCCTGCGCTCGACGAGGATCGGAATCTCGTCCGCCGTCGGCCAGACCACGTGCGCCGCGATCGTCGGGCCGTCGAAAAAGCCGATCGACTCGAGCATCTCGATACTCGGCATGCCGTAGACGTTCTGCGAGTTCTGCAGTTCGAACTGCGATTCGGAGACGTGGATACTGACCGGCACGCCGCGTTCCGCCGCCGCCGCCCGGGTCGCCTGCAACTGTTCCGCGTTCAGTGTGTAGTTCGCGTGCGGCCCGAAGATCGGCGTGATGCGCGGACTGCGTCCCGACCAGCGCTCGACGAAGCCCTTACCCTTGCGGATCGAATCGTTTGCGCCCTCGGCGTCCGGGCTGCGCTGGCCGATGACGGTTGCCGAGACCAGCGCCCGCATGCCGCAGTCCTCCACGACTTCCGCAATCGTGTCGGGGTAGTAGTACATGTCGACGAAGGTCGTCGTACCGCCGCGTATCATCTCCCAGCACGCGAGCTCGGTGCCGATGCGCACGAATTCGGCGTCGACGAATTCGACTTCGGCCGGGAAGATGTAGTTCTGCAGCCACTCCATCAGGGCGAGGTCGTCCGCGACGCCGCGCAGCAGCGTCATCGCCGCGTGCGAATGGCCGTTGACGAGACCGGGCATGACGACGCGCGCACGCCCCGCCAGGGTCTCGGTTGCCGCGTACCGTGCCGCGATTTCATCGGCCGGGCCGACGGCGAGGATGACGCCTTCGTCGACGGCGACCGCGCCGTTCTCGACGACTGTCGCGCCCGCATCCATCGTCACGACGTAGTCGCCCTCGACGATCAGGTCGATCGCATCGCCGGCCACGGGCCGGCACGCCGCCGTGGCGAACAGCAGCGGCACGAGCAGCCAAAAGGGGCAACCGAAGCTGCCCCCCGAGGTGCCGCCCTTGTTCGTTCGTATCATCAGAAGCGGAATCGCAGACCGAACCGGATACGGCAGACCGACGGAATCCGCGCCACCGCGTGCTCGGGCACGATCGCTCCCGGCGTGCCCCGATACGAGGCGGCCGCGACTTCGACGCGAATCGACGAGGGCGTGTTTTGTGCGAAGGCCGGGCCTGTGGCTAGAATGAGGGTCAGGAAGCCCGCGAATACGGGAAGACGAACGGAATGGTCGATTCTATCCACGGTGCTCTCCCCCTGAATTGTCGGTTTTTGTTTCACATAAAATTATAGCGCATGCCTCGACCGACGCATACCGTCGAAAACGGCTGCATGTATTCCATCACAGGCCATCGGAGTAGCGATGCTGTTCGTCGACGTCATTCGCCGCAAGCGAGACGGTGGAGAACTCACCGACGAGGAAATCGGGTTCCTCGTAGACGGTCTCGCCGACGAGAGCCTGCCCGCCGAGCAGGTGTCGGCGTTCGCGATGGCGGCGTATCTCAATTCGATGAGCTTCGACGAAGCGGCGAAGCTGACACTCGCGATGGCGCGCTCGGGCGCGATTCTCGACTGGAGCGACGGCATCTGCGACGGGCCCGTCGTCGACAAGCACTCGACCGGCGGCGTCGGCGACAAAGTCAGCTTCCTGCTCGCACCGATCGCGGCGGCGTGCGGCTGCCATGTGCCGATGATCTCCGGCAGGGGCCTCGGCCATACGGGCGGCACGACGGACAAGGCAGAGGCGATTCCGGGCTACGACACCGCGCCGGACCTCGACAGGTTTCGCGACATCGTCGCCGACGTCGGCTGCGCCATCATCGGGCAGACGCCCGACCTCGCCCCGGCCGACCGGCGTTTCTACTCGATTCGCGACGTGACGGGCACGGTCGAATCCGTGCCCCTGATCACCGCGTCGATCCTGTCGAAAAAAATCGCGGCCGGGCTGCACGGGCTCGTCATGGACGTCAAGGTCGGCAACGGTGCGTTCATGGACGACCTGGGCGCTGCACGCGAACTCGCGAACAGCATCATCGCGACCGCGGCCAGGGCGGGCCTGCCGGTGCATGCGCTGATCAGCGACATGAACGAAGTGCTCGGCACGACCGCGGGCAACGCGCTCGAGATCGACGAGTCGATTCGCTTCCTGCGGGGCGACGCCAGGGAGCCGCGACTCGACGAGATCGTCATTGCGCTGTGCGCCGAGATGCTCGTCGTTGCGGGCGTCGAAACCGATCGCGGCGCTGCGGCGCGGCGCTGCGACGAAGCCGTGAGGAGCGGCAAAGCGGCCGAGGTATTCGCCCGCATGGTTCATGCGCTCGGCGGCCCCACCGACCTGCTCGAGAAGCCGGACGCGTACCTGGCGAAGGCGCCCGTTCGGCGCGCGGTGCACGCGCGGGGCACGCTGATCGCCGTCGATACGCACGAAGTGGGCAACACGATTATCGAACTCGGCGGCGGTCGCCGCCGCGTCGGCGAGGCGCTGGATCATTCGGTCGGCTTCAGCGGGTTCGCCGCCGTGGGTACCGCACTCGATGCGACGACGCCGCTTGCGACGATACACGCGGCGTCGGAGCAGGATGCCGACCTCGCAGAACGCAAGCTGCTCGCGGCCGTGACGCTCGGCGACGAGAAGCCCGCCGCACGCCCCGCAATCTGCGAGACCCTGACGGGATAGGGCCCGTCGGCGGACCCCTCCCGGGGCCCCTTGGGGTATGCTTGCAGCCTCGATAACAGGAAGTCGCCGGGGGCAGCATGTCCAACCTCATCGGTCTTGTCGGGATCGCCATCATTCTCGGAATCGCGTTCGCGTTCTCGAGCGATCGCAAGGCCATCAGGCTGCGTATCGTCGGCGCCGCGTTCGCGCTGCAGGTCGTCGTTGCGACGATCGTGCTCTACTGGGAAACGGGGCGCCGCGGCATCGAATTCCTGAGCCGGGGGGTCATGGCCGTGATCGGGTTCTCGAAAGCCGGTATCGACATGGTTTTCGGTCCGCTCGCGGACACCGACATCGTCGGTTTCAGCTTCGCGATCAACGTCCTGCCGATCATCATCTTCTTCTCGGCGCTGATGTCGGTGCTCTATCACCTGCGCG
This sequence comes from Pseudomonadota bacterium, assembly GCA_022360335.1. Taxonomy (GTDB): domain Bacteria; phylum Pseudomonadota; class Gammaproteobacteria; order Steroidobacterales; family Woeseiaceae; genus UBA1847. The sequence continues at coordinate 7,258 of JAKSCZ010000402.1, read as the reverse complement.
TCATGGAATGGATCGTCAAACTCGTGGGCGGCTTCCTGCACAAGGTCATCGGCACGGGAGCCGTCGAGTCGATGAACGCGGCCGCCAACATCTTCGTCGGCCAGACCGAGGCGCCGCTCGCCGTGCGGCCGTATCTCAAGGGTCTGACCGAAGCGCAGATGTTCACGGTGATGGTGTCCGGGCTGGCGTCGATCGCGGGGACGGTGCTCGCCGGCTACGCGATGATGGGCGCGGAACTCAAGTACCTGCTCGCGGCAGCGTTCATGGCTGCGCCCGGCGGGCTGCTGATGGCGAAGATCATCATGCCCGACGACCGCGTCGTCGAGGCCGGCGAGCACGAGACGCTGAGGATGGAGCGCAGCGAGCACAAGAACGTGATCCTCGCCGCCGCATCCGGCACGACGGACGGCTTGCGCCTTGCCGCGAACATCGGCGCGATGCTCGTCGCGTTCGTCGCGCTGATCGCGCTGTTCAACGGCATCGTCGGCTGGATCGCAGGCTGGTTCGGCTACGAGCTGACCCTGCAGATGATCCTGGGCTGGGTGTTCTCGCCGCTCATGTATTTCCTCAGTGTGCCCTGGTCGGAAGCGCAGGCGGCGGGTGCGCTGTTCGGCGAAAAGCTGATCCTCAACGAGTTCGTTGCGTTCTCGCACCTCAACGAATACCTGGCCGGCATGAGTGAGCGGACCTACGCGGTCGCAACGTTCTCGCTGTGCGGGTTTGCGAATCTTTCGTCGATCGCGATCCTGCTCGGCGGGCTCGGCGTGCTGGTTCCCGAGAAACGCGATCTGATCGGCCAGCTCGGACTCAAGGCCGTGCTCGCGGGGTCGCTGTCCAATCTCATGAGCGCCGCGCTGGCCGGCATTCTGCTCACGTTCTAGACGATGCCGCGCAAGGTCATCATCGACTGCGACCCGGGGCAGGACGACGCCGTCGCGCTGTTCCTCGCCATGGCGTCGCCGGACGAGCTCGAGATTCTCGGCATCACGGCCGTCGCGGGCAACGTGCCGCTCGAGCTGACGCAGCGCAACGCACGCATGATGTGCGACATCGCGGGACGAAAGTCATTGCCGGTGTTCGCGGGTTGCGAGCGGCCCATGCGGCGCGAACCGATCACGGCGGAGTACATCCACGGCAACACCGGTATCGACGGCGTCGACGCGTTCGAACCCGACACGCCGCTGCAGGGGCGGCATGCCGTCGATTTCATCGTCGAAACCCTTCTCGCCGCCGAAAAGGGGACAGTGACCCTGATTCCGACGGGGCCCATGACCAATCTCGGCACGGCGATCGAACGTGAACCGGGCATCCTCGACGGCGTCGAGCAGATCGTTTCGATGGGCGGCGCGATGCGCGAAGGCGGCAACCGTTCGCCGTCCGCCGAATTCAATGTTCTCGCCGATCCCCACGCGGCCGACATCGTGTTCAACTGCGGCAGGCCGATCACGGCGATGGGGCTCGACGTCACTCACCGGGTGTTGTCGACGCGCGAGCGGGTCGCGCGTATCCGCGAGCTCGGCAACGAGGTCGCGGACGCGACCGCCGGCATGCTCGGCTTCTTTCACCGCCACGATACGAAGAAATACGGTTCCGAGGGCGCGCCGCTGCACGACCCGTGCACCGTCGCGCGGCTGCTGCGGCCGGACCTGTTCGGGACGAAGGCCTGCAACCTGTCGGTCGAGACGCAATCCGAGTTGACGCTGGGCCACACGGCCGTCGATTTCTGGCACGTGACCGACCGGCCGCACAACGTGCACTGGGCCTACGAAGTCGACGCCGACGGGTTCTACGAGCTGCTCGTCGAGCGCCTCGCGCGGTTCGGGGAGCGCGAGTGACGACCGTGCCGAGCGTCACCGTCGTCGGCTCCGTCAACCTCGACATCGTCGCCAGGGCGTCGAAACTGCCCGCACCCGGCGAGACCGTGACGGGCGCCGAATTGCACCGCTTTCCGGGCGGCAAAGGCGCCAACCAGGCGCTGGCCGCGCAGCGTCTCGGCGCCGACGTGCGGCTCGTTGCCTGCGTCGGCGCCGACGCCGCTGCCGACGAGGCCCTGGCCCTGCTGCGCGACGGCGGCGTCGATCTGGGCTCGGTCACGGTGACCGACAAGCCGACCGGTACGGCGCTGATCGCGGTCGCTCCCGACGGCGACAACCAGATCGTCGTCGCGCCGGGAGCCAATCGTTGCCTGAGCGCCGGCGTCGCGGGCGTCCCGGACAGCGACGCGCTCATCTGTCAGCTCGAGGTGCCCGTCGACACGATCGCCGCCGTGGCCGGGGCGTACGCGGGGTTCTTCTGCGTCAACCTGGCGCCCGCCCGGCAGGTCGACGTGTCGGTGCTGCAACGCGCCGACCTCGTCGTCGTCAACGAGACGGAGTCCTCATGGTACGGGGCTGCGCTGGCCGCCTGCCACGGCCTGATCGCGACCACGCGCGGCCCCGGACCGGCGACACTCGAGCGTGACGGCGCCGTCATCGCGAAGGCGGCTCCGCCCGCCGTCGACGCGATCGACGCAACGGGAGCGGGCGATACGTTCACGGCCGCGCTGACCGTGGCGCTGGTCGAAGGTTGCGCAGCCGGTGAGGCCCTGGACTTCGCGTGTGCGGCCGCGGCGCTGGCCACGACGCGGCTGGGCGCGCAGCCGGCGCTGCCGAAACGCGAGGAGTTGCCGCCTCCCGGTGAGTGACGCCGCCGGAGTTATCGGCCGAGACCCGACAGAGTCCGGATATGCAGCTCGGCGCAGCGTGCCAGGCTGCGCAACTCGTATCCGCCTTCGAGAACCGACACGATACGACCCGACGCCGAGGCGGCGGCGACCTCGACGATCCGTTCGCTGACCCAGCGGTAATCGTCGTCGCTCAGTTCGATCTGCGACATGTCGTCGGCGACGTGCGCATCGAATCCGGCCGACACCATGACGATGTCGGGCGCGTATCGCTCGAGTGCGGGCAGCCAGTGCCCGGTCACCGCCGCACGGAAGGCCTCGCCGCCGTCGCCGGCAGCGAGCGGGACGCTGACGCGATTGGCCGTGTTCTCGAGCAACGGCGTGAACGGATAGAACGGGTGCTGGAACGTCGAGCAAAACAGCACCCTGTCGTCGGTTGCAAAGACGTCTTCGGTCCCGTTACCGTGATGCACGTCGAAATCGACGATCGCCACGCGGGAGAAATCGTGCACTGCCAGCGCGTGAGCCGCGCCGACGGCGACGTTGTTGAACAGGCAAAAGCCCATTGCCCGGCCGCGTTCCGCGTGATGACCCGGCGGGCGAACGTTGCAGAACGCCGAGCTCACCTCGCCGCGGGCGACGAGATCGACCGCGGCGACGACGGCTCCCGCGGCGCGGCGCGCCGCGTCCAGCGATCCCGGACCGACCACCGTGTCCGGGTCGAGACGAATCCGCCCGTTTGCCGGGACGCGCGCCTCGAGCCCGGCGACGTGGGTTTCGTCGTGAACGCGCAGCAGTTGCCGGCGCGTCGCCTCGGGCGCTTCGACGTGGCGAAGCACGTCGGCGAGTCCCGACGCGACCAGCCGGTCCGAGACGGACGACAGTCGTTGCGCGCACTCCGGATGATCGGCGCCCGTATCGTGGCCGAGGCAGGCCGGGTGGCTGACGAGGGCGATCGGCACGGTGAGATTCCCTTATACTGATTCGCTGCAGCGTAGTGTAAAAGCCACACTGTCTTAACGGAACTCGGACGTTTGCGACGATGAGCGAGCACTATCTTGCACCACTTTTCACGCCGTCCGGAATTGCGCTGTTCGGCGCCAGCGACCGAAGCGATTCCGTCGGCGGCATCGTGTTCCGGAACCTGCTCGCGTCGGGTTTCGCGGGGGGCGTTTACCCGGTCAACCCGAAGCGCGACGAGGTGCAGGGCCGAAAAGCGTTTCGATCGCTCGGGTCCGTCGACGGGACCGTCGATCTGGCGGTCGTGGCGACCCCGGCGGGCACCATCCCGGACATCGTCGAGGAGTGCGGCGAGTACGGCGTGCCGATGATGCTGATCCTGTCCGCCGGTTTCCGGGAAACGGGGCCGGCCGGCCGCAGGCTCGAAGACCAGGTGATGGAGCGAGCGCGCCACTACGGCATCCGCGTCATGGGACCCAATTGCCTGGGCATCATCAGGCCCGATATCGGCATCAATCTGACCTTCGGCAACAACAACGCCACGCCGGGCAACCTTGCGCTCGTGTCGCAGTCCGGGGCCATCTGTACCGCGATTCTCGACTGGGCGGACGAGAACGCCATCGGGTTCTCCAGCGTCGTGTCCACGGGTATCGGCGCGGATCTCGACTTCGGCGACTACCTCGACTACCTCGTTACCGACCCGAAAACGACCGCGATTCTGCTGTATATCGAAGGTATCAGCGATGCGCGGCGATTCATGAGCAGCCTGCGCGCCGCAGCCCGAATGAAGCCCGTCATCGCCCTGAAAGTCGGGCGTCATGCGGCCGGCGCGGAGGCGTCGATGTCGCATACGGGGGCGCTGGTCGGCAGCGACGAAACGTTTTCCGCCGCGCTCTCCCGCTCGGGCGTACTGCGTGTCGAGACCATCGGCCAGCTGTTCTCCGCCGCGCGGGCGCTGTCGTCGCAGAATTATCGCAGCGCGTCGGAGCGACTCGTCATCGTCACCAACGGCGGCGGTCCGGGCGTCATGGCGGCCGACCGGCTGTGCGATCAGGGCGTGGAGCTGGCGACGATCTCGCCGGCGACGCTGGCGAAACTCGACGACGTCCTGCCCTCCGTGTGGTCGCGCGGCAATCCCGTCGATATCATCGGCGACGCGACGCCGGAGCGCTATCAGAAGGCGCTCGACGTCTGCCTCGCGGATCCGGACATCGACGGAGCCATCGTCATCCTGACGCCGCAGGCGATGACGCGGCCGACCGAGGTGGCGCAGGCCGTCATAGAAAGCGCGGGCAAATCGGCAAAGCCCCTGATGGCGACCTGGATGGGCGGTCCCCAGGTCGAGCGCGCGCGGGAATTGTTCAACGAAGCACAGGTTCCCTGCTTCCGCACCGTCGAGAATGCCGTGGACGCATTCTCGTACGTCGCGCGTTTCAATCGCAATCAGCGCCTGTTGCTGCAGACCCCGGCGAAACTCAGCAGCGGCCAGCGCCAGCCCGACCGGGAAGGCGCGCGGCTGATCATCCAGGGCGTTCTCAACGAGCAGCGCAAGGTACTGACGGAGCCGGAGTCGATGGCGGTCCTGACGGCATTCGGCATACCGGTCGTGCGCAGCGGCATCGCCCGCTCGGCGAACGAAGCGCTCGTCATCGCCGAGACGATCGGTTTCCCGGTCGCCATGAAAGTGCTGTCGCCGGACATCACGCACAAGTCGGACTCCGGCGGCGTGCGGCTCAACATCGTGTCGGCGCACGAGGTCCGCGACGTCTACCGCCAGCTCCTGGAACAGGTCGCCGCCCGGGACCCCGATGCGCGAATCGACGGCGTTACCGTCGAGCAGATGTACCGCAGCCACGCGGGACGGGAGCTGATGATCGGTATCATCCGCGATCCGGTGTTCGGTCCCGTCATCAGCTTCGGCAGTGGCGGTACGACGGTCGAAATCGTCGCCGATTCCGCGGTTTCGCTGCCTCCGCTCAATCACCGGCTGGCTCGCGACCTCGTCGCGAGAACCCGGGTGTCGAAGCTGCTCGGCGCGCACCGCAACGTAGCGGCGATCGACGAGTCTGCGCTCATCGATACGCTGCTTGCGGTTTCGGCGCTCGCCTGCGAATTGCCTTGGGTGCGGGAAATGGACCTGAACCCGTTGATCGCGGACGATTCCGGTATCGTCGCCGTGGATGCCCGCATCATCGTGGACTACCCGGCGCCCTCGACGGATCCGTATCACCATCTCGCGATTCATCCGTATCCTGCGCACCTGGAGCACCAGGTGCAGTTGAACGACGGCAGCAACGTCACGATCCGGCCGATTCGTCCGGAGGATGCGGAAAGCGAAGCGAAATTCGTGCGCGAACTGTCGGACGAATCGAAGTACTTTCGCTTCATGAACCTGTTCCACGAACTGAGTCAAAAGATGCTGATTCGGCTGACCCAGATCGATTACCACAACGAGATGGCGTTGATAGCGCTGGCCCCGGGCTCCGGGGGCGAAGAGCAGATCGGCGTCGCACGCTATGCAACGAACGTCGACAGGAAGAGCTGCGAGTTCGCGCTCGTCGTGTCCGACGAGTGGCGGGGGCTCGGTCTCGGCCACTATCTCATGCGGGATCTCATGGACGTCGCCAGGGACAGGGACATCGACCTGATGGAAGGGCAGGTTCTGAGCGAAAACAAACGCATGCTGAAACTCATGACGGCGCTCGGATTCGATATCGGCGTCGATCCCGACGACCGGATGATCACGCGCGTCGCCCGGCGCCTGCACAAGAGCAACTGAGCGGTCGCAGCGCCGCGTCAGGGCAGGTGGAAAGAGGCGGGTAGCAGCGTCTCGATCGAGTACTCCTGCCAATCGCCGCTGTCGTCGATCGCGAGGATTGTCGTGTTGCCGTCCGCGAATTCGCGGATGCGCTGGCGGCAACCGCCGCAGGGCGTGCAGGGCCCGATCCGCCCCGCGCCGCCGGCGACGGCGATCTTCACGATGCGTTTCCCGCCTTCCCGGACCATGTCTGCGATCGCGGCCGCTTCCGCGCAGTTGCCGAGCGGGTAGGCCGCGTTCTCGACGTTGCAGCCGACGTGGAGGCGCCCCTGCTCGTCGACGATGGCTGCGCCGACCGCGAAGTTCGAGTACGGACAGTACGCGTTCTCGCGGACTTCCTTCGCGGCATCGATGAGCTTGCGGTTCGCTATCACCGGTCGACGGTCCTATTTCCGCATCGGGTTGTTGGGGTGCCCTGTCCAGTCGAGTTTCGGCTCGTCGTCCGCACTGACCCGTTTCATCGTGATGCAGTTCTCGACGGGGCAGACACTGACGCACAGGTTGCAGCCGACGCACTCGTCGTCGATGACCTCGAAGTGCCGCTTGCCGTCGACCGTGCTCGTGATGGCCTGGTGCGACGTATCTTCGCAGACCACGTGGCAACGCCCGCACTCGATACAGAGATCCTGATCGATGACGGCTTTTTCGACGTAGTTGAGATTCAGGTACTGCCAGTCGGTCACGCTCGGCACGGCCCTGCCGATCAGCTGGTCGAGCGTCAGGTCCTTGTCGTCGAGGAACCTGCCGAGTCCGTCGACGAGATCGTCGATGATCCGGAAGCCGTAGACCATGGCCGCCGTACAGACCTGGACCGTGCT
>JAKSCZ010000180.1 GCA_022360335.1 Pseudomonadota bacterium | reverse complement strand
GTCTCACTCTCGTCAACCAGGAGCCGGTCGCACACCGGCTAGATATCGTTTCTCGCGGTCACGCGGCGCGTCACGCTGCCCACGTGCCGCAGCAGATTCAGTTCCTCGCGGTAGGCCCGCAACAGTTTTTGTTGCAACAGGACGTTGTCCGGGTCTTCCTCGAGTGCGGCGTTGATCTCGACGATCGCCGTGTGAATGACCTCGATGTTCGCCTGCACGTCCTTCCGGACGTCGGGCGACAGCCGGTCGAGCTCCGCGTGGAGCCCGGCACGCAGGCTGTTGCGCGCATCCCGGAAACCCGGCCCCAGGCGATAGTTGCCGCCGAACGCCGCTTGTTCGAAAACCAGCTCGGGCGCCACCGACACGGCCGGCGCCTTGTCGCCTTTGACCGCGACGTAGGTTACCGCAGACGACGCGCCGATCAGAAGGACGACCGCCGCAGCCTGCAGCAACATCGGCGTCCGGCGGGACCGCCGCGGCTGCGTAATCGCTTCCTCGATGCCCGGCCACAGGTCGCGCCCGGGCGCGATCTCCGTTGCGAGCCGTCCGCCGAGCCGCTCCGGTGTGTCGTCGAATCTCTCGTTCATGTCTCGAATCCCTGCTCTTCCAGTTGCTGCGCCAGGAGCTTCCGTGCCCGGTGCATCTGTGCCTTGCTGGTGCCGCTCGCGATACCCAGCATCGCCGCCGCCTCGTCATGACTGTAACCGTAAACGCCATGCAGGACGAACACGTGCCGCGCGCCTTCGGGCAATCGCTGCACTGCCCCGGCCAGGTCCCTGAGCTCGCCGGTATCGCCGGTTTCGAGCGGGACCGGCTGCGTGTCCGCGACCACCTGCATGCGCTCCTGTTCGCGTTTGCTCTTGCGCATCCTGCCGAGGACGGCGTTGACCGCGATGCGGTGCAGCCACGTCGAAAAGGCGCTGTCGCCGCGGAACTTCGCCAGCGTGTTCCACGCCCGGATGAACGCCTCCTGCGTGCAGTCCTCGGCCTCGCTGACGTTGCCCGTCATGCGCAGACAGAGTCCGTAGACCTTGTCCGCGTGGCGCCGGTAGAGGGCCTCGAACGCGCGCGCATCCGATCGCTGCGCCCGGCGTATCCAGACGTCTTCCTCCGCGACGATGTCGGGTCCTTGCCTGCTCATGTGCCGACTATAGTCGCAGGTTTGCGCGGTCAAAAGCGCTGCCAAACGCGGTTTCTCCCTCTATTCCGATCTTTTGATGCCCGAGGGGGCCGCGGGGTTTACGTCTCCCTTCGCATCCGGCAAATAAATCCTGCTATGATCTGGGCGGCCTCTACCAATAATGACAGCATACATGGTACGCATCCGAGCTTGTCCGTCCTGCGATCAGATCGAACGGTCCGCGGCAAAGTTGCCCCCGAAGCCTGCGCGGCCGTAGATGTCGGGCCACTCGATCCTGTATCTCGGCCGCGGTGAATTCGCCGCCGACTACTTGTCCGAACTCGAAACCCTTCCCTGCTGCACCCTGCTGACCCGCAGCAACCGTCTCGAGTTGCCCGAGGGTGCCGAATCCGTCGTCGACCTGGTGCTGCTCGACGCCGGACCCGCGATCGCGCAATCGGGCAAGACGCTCGGCGGGCTGATCCGGGCGCTGAGTCCCTACCCCGTCGTCGCGTTGACGCTGAAGGAACACGAGCATCGCGGGATAGCGGCCGTGCGCGCGGGGGCCCAGGGCTATGTCTGCGTCGACGAGGTCGACGAGGTCGCCGCCGACGGCCGGGACGCGGTGTTCGATAGCGCCGTCAGGCGCGCACGGCTGCAGCAGCGGCTGTCCGATACCGACGTCACGGCGCTGTCGATCCTGAGGAACGTCAACGACGGCGTCATCGTCGTCGACGAGGCAGGGCGCGTGCTCGACATCAACCCCGCCGCGAGGACGATCCTCGGCCTCGGCCCGCGCGTGCAGCCCGACCCGGCCTGGGAGCAGACTTTTTGCTGCATCGACGAAAACGGGGACAGCTACCCTAATGCCCACGAACTGCCGCTCGGCCGCGCGCGCAGCGGCGAGAAGTTCTCCGGCCAGGTGGCGATCTACCGCACGCCCGAGCAGACCGACACCGTGCTCAGCATCAACGGACAGGGACTGTACGACGGCAACCGCGAACTCGTCGGCGGCGTCATCACGTTCCGCGACGTCACCGAGCTCAGGAACCGCACGACCGAACTCGAGAAGCTCGCGCAGTTCGACGAGCTGACCGGGCTCGCCAACCGGAGTCTCTTCCTCGAGCAGCTGTCGCGCGCGATCGGCCGGGCGCAGCGCAAGAGTGCGCCGCTTGCGGCGCTGTTCGTCGATCTCGATCGCTTCAAGTCGATCAACGACACGCTCGGCCACGACACCGGCGACGCGCTGCTGTGCAGCGTGGCCGGGCGCCTGAAAGACAACCTGCGCATCGGCGACTTCGTCGGGCGCTGGGGCGGCGACGAGTTCGTCGTCTGCCTCGAGGATTTCGGCGAAGCGGGCAATGCCGGCGCCGCGGCGCAGAAGCTGCTGCTGGTCCTGTCCGAGAAATACGAGATCGGCCACAGCGAGGTCTACGCAACGCCGAGCATCGGCGTCGCGCTGTTCCCGGACTCGGGCGACACCGCCGAACGGCTGGTGAAGGCCGCCGACGTCGCGATGTACGAGGCGAAGAAAAAAGGCGGCGGTCGTTTCCAGTACTACTCCGCCGCACTCAATACGAGGCTCGCCCGGCGAGAAGAGCTCGAAGTGGGATTGCGGCACGCGCTCGTGCGCAACGAGTTCGTGTTGCACTACCAGCCGCGCATCGATCTCGCATCGGGCCGCCTGATCGGGCTCGAGGCCTTGCTGCGCTGGCAGCACCCGCGCTTCGGTCTGTTGCCGCCGGCGCGCTTTCTGGCCATCCTCGAGTCGAGCGGCCTGATCCACTCGGCCGGTGAATGGGTCGTCGAGACGGCATGCCGGGCACTCGCGGGCTGGCAACGGCGATTCGAGCTGCCGGACCTGTCGATCGCGATCAACCTGTCGCCGCAGCAGCTAGTGCACCGGCGGCTCGTCGACGTCGTCGGGAAATCGCTGGCCGACACGATGCTCGACCCGGGTTGTATCGAGTTCGAGATCGCCGACGGCGAGATCGTTCGCCAGCGGACGACCGAGCTCGAGACCTTGCGGTCGCTGCGCAGGCTCGGCGTACGGCTGTCGCTCGATCGTTTCGGCACGCGCGACGTGTCCTTCGAGTCGCTCGACGACGGCTTCATCGACAGCTTCGTCCTCGATCGCAACCTCGTCGCCGACATCGCGGAAAACGACAGCCACCAGCGCATTGTTCGTGCGGCGATCGCCATGGCGCAGGGGCTCGATATCGAGGTTGCAGCCGAAGGCGTCGAGACGCTCCCGCAGCTCGAGTTCCTGAAAAGCTGTAACTGCGACCTCGCGCAGGGCTATCTGATCGGCCGCCCGATGCAGCCGGACAAGGTGGCCGCCGTCCTGCGCAGCGAGATCGCCGGTACCTCGCTGCTCGCGCGCGGTATGCCCTGATCCACGCGCAGGAGCGGCTTCAGCCGCGAACTGG
>JAKSCZ010000447.1 GCA_022360335.1 Pseudomonadota bacterium | reverse complement strand
TCGGCGATCGCGGCGTCGGCGTGCCGGCACCAGCCGCGCGGCAGCTTGCCGGTCATGCGGCGCTCAAATTCCGCGGCGAGTTCCGGGTATTCGGTGCCGTAGGCCGCGAACGCCGCGTTCCAGGCATTCTCCTCGGCGGTGCCGCGCTCCCGCGCATCCCAGGCGGCTGCAATGCCGGCCGGCACGTCGAACGGCGCCGCATCCCAGCCGAGTTGCCTGCGGGTCGCGGCGACCTCCGCGTCGCCGAGTGGCGCCCCGTGCGTGGACGCCGTGCCCTGTTTGTTCGGCGCCCCATAGCCGATGACCGTCTTGCAGCAGAGCAAAGAAGGGCGCTCGACCTCCGCGATCGCCCGGTCGATGGCGCCGGCGACCGACGCGGCATCGTGACCGTCGACATCGTCGATGACCTGCCAGCCGTACGCCTCGAAACGCCTTGCCGTATCGTCGGTGAACCATCCGTCGACCTCACCGTCGATCGAGATGTTGTTGTCGTCGTAAAGGCAAATCAGCTTGCCGAGCCCGAGTGTGCCGGCGAGCGAACAGGCTTCGTGCGAGATGCCTTCCATCAGGCAACCGTCGCCGAGGAACACCCACGTCCTGTGGTCGACGATAGCGTGACCCGGCCGATTGAACCGGGCCGCCAGCATCTTCTCGGCCATCGCCATGCCGACGGCGTTCGAGATGCCCTGCCCGAGCGGGCCCGTGGTCGTCTCGACCGGGCCGCCCGGCTCGTACTCGGGGTGGCCGGCCGTCCTGTAGCCCAACTGGCGGAAGTTCTTCAACTCCTCGATCGGGAAGTCGTCGTAGCCGGTCAGGTGCAACAGGCTGTACAGCAGCATCGAGCCGTGACCGTTCGACAACACGAAGCGGTCGCGATCCGGCCATCGCGGGTTCGCGGGATTGTGTTTCAGGTAATCGCGCCACAGGACTTCGGCGATGTCGGCCATGCCCATCGGCGCGCCGGGATGCCCCGAATTCGCCGCCTGGACCGCGTCCATGGAGAGCGCCCTGATCGCGTTCGCGAGTTCTCGCCGGGCCGGCAGGCCGGCAGGCTTTGCTTGTTGTGACATCTGACCTGTCTCGGGCCTTGCAGGCCTCGTTATTCGCAGTGGGATTCGTCTCTGGCGAGGCGCGCATTTTCGCTGTTATGGAGAGCCGCATCAAGGGTACAATGCGCCACCCACGTCGCCTGAAACTATCCCGCACTATGAGCGAATCGTTCCTGTTCACCTCGGAGTCGGTTTCCGAGGGGCATCCCGACAAGATTGCCGACCAGATTTCCGACGCCATACTCGACGCGATCGTTGCCGAGGACGAATCGGCCCGCGTCGCCTGCGAGACGATGGTCAAAACGGGAGTCGCGATCGTTGCCGGTGAAATCACCACGTCGGCCTGGGTCGACATCGAAGACATCGTGCGTAACACCGTGCTCGGCATCGGCTACGACAGCTCGGCGATGGGGTTCGACGGCGCGTCGTGTTCGGTTCTCAACGCGATCGGCAAGCAATCGCCCGATATCGCCATGGGCGTCGACCGCGCCAGCCCCGAGGAACAGGGTGCCGGCGACCAGGGCCTGATGTTCGGCTACGCCACGAACGAGACGGACGTGCTGATGCCCGCACCGATCACGTACGCCCACCGGCTCGTCCGACGCCAGTCGGAGGTTCGCAAGGACGGCACGCTTCCCTACCTGCGGCCCGACGCCAAGAGCCAGGTCACGTTCATTTACGAGGACGGCGAACCCGTCGCCATCGACGCGATCGTCGTGTCGTCGCAGCACGACCCGCAGGTCTCGATGGAGGACTTGCGCGAGGGCGTCATGGAAGAGATCGTCAAACCGATCATTCCGGCGGAACTCGTGAGCGGGGATACGAAGTACCACATCAATCCGACCGGCCGCTTCGAGATCGGCGGACCGATGGGCGACTGCGGGCTGACCGGCCGCAAGATCATCGTCGATACCTACGGCGGCTCCGCGCGCCACGGCGGCGGCGCCTTCTCGGGTAAGGACCCGTCGAAGGTCGACCGCTCGGCCGCTTACGCCGCCCGCTACGTCGCCAAGAACGTCGTGGCCGCGGGCCTCGCCGACCGCTGCGAGATCCAGCTGTCCTACGCGATCGGCGTCGCGGACCCGACCTCGATTTCGGTGCGCACGTTCGGTACCGGGAAAACCTCCGATACGAAACTGACGGAACTGATCCGCGAGCACTTCGATCTCAGGCCGTACGGCATCCTGAAGATGCTCGACCTGATCAGGCCGATTTACAAACCGACGGCCGCTTACGGGCATTTCGGCCGTGAGGACATCGATCTGAGCTGGGAGCGCACCGACAAGGCGGACCTCCTCGGAGACGCCGCAAATTAGGGTGCCAGTCACCTTATACTCGCTATAAAGGTGCCAGTCACCTTAGACTGGATATAAGGTGACTGGCACCTGATTACTGGAGACAGATATGAGCAGCGAACCCGTTGCCCTGCAGCAGAACGACTACAAGGTCGCCGACATCGCGCTCGCCGGCTGGGGCCGTCGCGAGATCGCGATTGCCGAGACCGAAATGCCCGGCCTCATGGCCGTTCGCGACGAATACCGCGACGAGAAACCGCTCGAGGGCGTCCGCCTCGCCGGCTGCCTGCACATGACGATCCAGACCGCGGTTCTGATCGAAACGCTGAGGGACCTCGGCGCCGACGTTCGCTGGTCGTCCTGCAATATCTTCTCGACCCAGGACCACGCCGCCGCGGCGATCGCGGCCGCCGGCGTCCCGGTCTACGCCTGGAAGGGCGAGACCGAGGACGAGTACTGGTGGTGTGTCGAACAGACGATCAAGGGGCCGGACGGCTGGACGCCCAACATGTTGCTGGACGACGGCGGCGACCTCACGCTCGTCATGCACGACAAATACCCCGAACTCATGGCCGAGGTGAAGGGCGTCTCCGAAGAGACGACGACCGGCGTCAAGCGCCTCTACGAGATGATGGAAGAGGGTTCGCTGCTGTGTCCGGCGTTCAACGTCAACGACTCGGTGACGAAGTCCAAATTCGACAATCTCTACGGCTGCCGCGAGTCGCTGGTCGACGGCATCAAGCGCGCCACCGACGTCATGATCGCGGGCAAGATCGCGATCGTCTGCGGCTACGGCGACGTCGGCAAGGGCTGCGCCCAGTCGCTGCGCGGGCTCGGCGCGACGGTCTGGATCACCGAGATCGATCCGATCTGCGCCCTCCAGGCGACGATGGAAGGCTACCGTGTCGTCGACTTCG
>JAKSCZ010000489.1 GCA_022360335.1 Pseudomonadota bacterium | reverse complement strand
CCATCAGTGCGCGGTTCGCGTCGTCGTGCTCGAGAAACGGTATAAGCGCCGCCGCGACCGATACGATCTGACGCGGGCTGACGTCCATGTAGTTGACGTCTTCCCGGCTGGCGAGCGTGAACTCGTTCTTGTGCCGCACGGCGACGAGCTCTTCGACGAACTTGTTCGTCTTGTCGAGTTCGGAATTCGCCTGCGCGATGATGAACTGGCTCTCTTCGATCGCCGACAGGTAGTCGATGTCGTTCGTCACCTTGCCGTTCCTGACCTTGCGGTACGGCGTTTCGAGGAAGCCGTACTCGTTGGTGCGGGCATAGACGGCGAGCGAATTGATCAGACCGATGTTCGGGCCTTCCGGTGTTTCGATCGGGCACACACGGCCGTAGTGCGTCGGATGCACATCGCGAACCTCGAAGCCGGCGCGCTCGCGCGTCAGGCCGCCCGGACCGAGCGCCGATACGCGGCGCTTGTGCGTGACTTCCGACAGCGGATTGTTCTGGTCCATGAACTGCGACAGCTGGCTGGAGCCGAAGAATTCCTTGACGGCCGCGGCTACGGGTTTCGCGTTGATCATTTCCTGCGGCATCAGGCCGTCGGCTTCGGCCTGGGTCAGGCGTTCCTTGACGGCGCGCTCGACGCGGACCAGGCCGACGCGGAATGCGTTCTCGGCCATCTCGCCCACCGACCGCACGCGACGGTTGCCGAGGTGATCGATGTCGTCGACCGTGCCGTAGCCGTTGCGGATGTTGATCAGCGTCGACAGGACGTCGAGGATGTCGTCTTTTGCGAGAACGCCTTCACCTTCCGAGTTGTCGCGCCCGACGCGGCGGTTGAACTTCATCCGGCCTACGGCCGACAGATCGTAGCGCTCGGGATTGAAGAACAGGTTCTGGAAAAGGTTCTCGGCCGCCTCCTTCGTCGGCGGCTCACCCGGACGCATCATGCGATAAATCTCGACGAGTGCCTCGAGGCGAGTCGTCGACGGATCGATGTTCAGGGTATTCGAGATGTACGGTCCACGATCAAGAT
>JAKSCZ010000351.1 GCA_022360335.1 Pseudomonadota bacterium | reverse complement strand
GCCCTCGCTCCTGGCGACGATGGTCGTGATCGCCGCATCGCCGGTTACGTTGACGGCGGTACGCATCATGTCCAGCAGTCGGTCGACGCCCATGATCAGCCCGATGCCCTCGACCGGCAAGCCTACCTGGTTGAACACCATCGCCAGCATGATCAGGCCAACCCCGGGCACTCCCGCCGTACCGATCGAGGCCAGCACGGCCATGCCGATCACCGTCAGGTAGCCACTCAGTCCCAGGTCGATGCCGTACACGTTGGCGATGAAGATGGTCGCCACGCCCTGCATGATCGCGGTGCCGTCCATGTTGATCGTCGCACCAAACGGCACGATGAACGACGCGGTGGGATTGTCCACGCCCAGGCGTTTTTCCGTGGTGCGCAAGGTCACCGGGATCGTGGCGTTCGAACTCGACGTGCTGAAAGCGAATATCTGCACGGTGCGCACTTTGCGCAGGAACATGACCGGACTTACGCCGGACAGCAGCTTCAGCAGGACCATCAGCGTTCCGGTAGCGTGCAACAGCAAAACCGCGACCACCACGCCGAAATAGGCGATCATCGGCATGATCAACCCCAGGCCCTGCAGTGCAAAGGTTCTCGCCATCAAGGCGAACACGCCGTAGGGTGCAACGTGCATCACCACGGTCACGACCTGCATCATGATCCGGTTGAGCCGCTCGGCGCCTTCGGCGACCTTGCGGCCGGGCTCGCCGACCATCAGCATGCACACCGCGAACAGGATCGTAAAAAAGATGATCTGCAGCATGTTGCCTTCGGCATAAGCCGCGACCGGATTGCCCGGGACCAGGTCGATGATGACCTGGGTCAGAGGTGGCGCGACGGGGGCAGTGAACTCACCCTGTTCGCCGGTAAGCTCGAACCCCTGTCCCGGCCCGACGATGCCGGCGATTGTGATCCCCAGCGTTATCGCCAGCGCTGTCGTCAGGACAAACATCCCGAGTGCCTTGACGCCCACCCGGCCGAGCTTGGTGATGTCGCCGATGCCGTAAACACCGCAGATCAGCGAGAACGTCACCAGGGGTACGACGAGCATCCTGAGTCCCGTGATGAACATCGCGCCGGCCACGTGAAACAGGCCGTTGACGAAGTAGTCCCGGATGAACGCCACGTCTGACGCAAACGCGTTGATCAGGCTGCCCAGCACCAGCCCCGCGACCATCCAGATCAGTATTTTGGTGGTCATCGTCATAGTGGACTCCACTTTCCAGATGGTGCCAGTCACCTTATTCTCAGTCTAAAGGTGCCTGGCACCTTTAGACTGAGAATAAGGTGACTGGCACCCAATTAGTCGTCTTCGTCGAAGACCATGCCCATGATGTTGACGCCGGCGTCGACGAAGGTCGTCTCGCCCGTGATGCCGGATGCGAGATCGGAGCACAGAAACGCCGCCGTGTTGCCGATTTCCTCGATCGTCACCGTGCGGCGCAGCGGCGATGCCTTGACGGCGTAGGTCTGCATCTTGCGGAAACCGCCGATGCCTGCGGCCGCCAGCGTCTTCACAGCGCCCGCGGAGATCGCATTGACACGAATCCCCTGAGGGCCCAGATCGGCCGCCAGGAAGCGCACACAGGCCTCGAGGCTGGCTTTGGCGAGGCCCATGACGTTGTAGTTGGGGACGACCTTGGTCGCAGCGTCGTAGGTCAGGGCGAGTATCGCGGCATCGCGGCCGTTCATCATCGGCTGGGCGGCTTTGGCCAGGCCCGCGAGGCTGTAGGCCGAAATATCGTGCGAGATCGCGTAGCCCTCACGCGAGACCGACTCGGTGAAACCGCCGGCAAGCTGATCTCGCGGCGCGAAACCGACCGAGTGGACGAGGATGTCGAGACTGTCCCAATGCTTGCCGAGGCCGGTGAAGACGGCTTCGATCTCCTCGTCGCTCGTGACGTCACACGGGAACAGCAAACCGGTGTTCTGCCCGAGGCGCTCTGCGAGCTTCTCGACGCGACCTTTGAGCTTGTCGTTCTGGTAGGTGAATGCGACCTCGGCGTCTTCGCGGACGAAGGCTTCGGCGATGCCCGTCGCGATGGATCGATCGCTCGCGACGCCGACGATCAACGCCTTTTTTCCTGCCAT
>JAKSCZ010000124.1 GCA_022360335.1 Pseudomonadota bacterium | reverse complement strand
TACGGCAGCGCTCAATGCGAAATACGTCAGCGACCGGCTCGGTGCCAACAGCTTCGTACCCGGGTTCTGCAATCCGTGCTTCTGTTTCGACGAGAACGGCGACGGCGTGAACGGCGGCGATTTCCTGGGGCACGAGGAGATCGACGGCTACTGGCTCGTCGGCCTGTCGGCCACATACGACCTGCCGTCCGTTGCCGGGCTCGACCGCCTTCGTGCGCAGCTGAACATCGACAACCTGTTCGACGAGGAGTTCATCAGCTCCGTAACGGGCGCGACGTCGTCGCTGCCGGAATTCGGCGTCATCGGCGGTCTGACCGCCGGATCGGCGCTCGACCGCTACTTCATCGGGTTCCCGAGAACGGTAACGCTCAGTGTCAGCGCCGAGTTCTGATTCCCCCGCTGCGCCGTCCCGGGCCTAGACCGGAGCGCCGCACGCGCGGCGCTCTCTTTTTCCGATCGGGGCAAGCCAGTGACCAGGATCCGCGCCGTCACCACCGGTTTCGCGACGGTCGACTATGCGATCGAGCTCGCCGAGCAGTTCGATGGCACCGGCACGCGAACCGTGAAACACACGGCGCGCGATGCGTGGCCGCGTGCGGGTGGCGCGGCATTGTATGCCTGTCGGCAACTGGTCCGCGCGGGTATCGCGGCGGCTCCCGTCACGTGGATCGGGTCGGATGCCGGCGGCGAGTGCTACGAGGCCGTCTGCAGGGAGGAGGGCATTCCACTGACCGGCGTACGGATCCGAAAGGGCGGAACGACGGCGACGTGTTTTCTGATCTACCAGCCGGACGGCGACTACGGTTGCCTGTTTCAGCCGCCCTGCGCCGAGCCGCGTTCACTTGCATCGAAGCAGCGAGAACTCCTGGCAGGCGCCGAGTTCGTCCTCATCGCCGTCGGTCCGCCCGCGCTGTCCGGGGAGATCCTGGCGACGATTTCGCCGCAGGCGATCGTTGCCTGGGTAGCGAAGACCGATCTCACGGCGTATCCGCAGCACGTGCGTAACGCGTATGCGAGGAGGGCCGACTACATCTTCTGCAACGCGGGTGAACGCGAATTCGTCGACGCGTCGTTCGACGGGCGCCGGGCGTCCGACCAGGTGATCGTCGAAACGCGGGGCGGCGAGGGCGTGCTCATCGATACGGGCGATCGCCGGCTCGTCGTGCCGGTCGCCGAATCCATCGAGACTCCCGACACGACCGGCGCCGGCGATACGCTGGCCGGCGGGACGATGGCATCGATCCTCACCGGCGAATCCAATCTCGAAGTCGCCGTCGCAGCAGGCATCGCGCGCAGCGCCGAGCTGCTGCGGAGCCGTCGACCCTGAGGCGGGGCAGACGCGAGAGTGCACGGCAACACGCTTCAAGTTAAACTTTCACTACTTGTTTGAATCCGGCTGCAGGTGGACGGACCATGCCGCGCAAGAAGAAAGCAGCGGGCCGCAAGCGGGGCAGAGCGACGCTGCACGATGTGGCGGCCGAGGCCGGCGTATCCATCGCGACAGTCTCCTATGTCCTGAACGACAGCGGCTCGATCAGTGCCGAAGTGCGCAAGAAAGTGCGCAAGACTGCGGAGAAGCTCGGCTATCGCCAGAACCGGGCCGCCCGCGCAATGAAGATGGGGCGCAGCGACATCATCGGGCTGGTCATTCCCAATATCGAGAATCCGTTTTTCGCCACGCTCGCCCAGGCGGTGCTGCTCGAGTGTCGACGTCACGACCTGCAGGTGTTCCTGGTCGATACGGAGGGATCCCACGAGACCGAGCTCAAAGCGATGCAAGGCCTCGTGCAACAAGGCGTCGACGGCATCATCGTCTTCCCGATCGACGACACCGAGTTCGGTGCGGGAAAAGGTGCGGACGTCCCGGTTGTCGTTCTCGATCGCGACAGTCCCGACCGGGATCTCGTGCAAGCCGAATACGCCGAAGGCGGGCGGTTGCTCGCCGATCACCTGGTGAACCTCGGCCACAGGCGCTTCGGCGTTCTCGAGGGCCCGCAAAGTGTCATCAGCGCCAGGGAGCGCAGTGAGGGTTTTGCGAGGGCAGTAGGCCGCAAGGGCAGGATCGTATGGCGTGAAGAACATCCGTTCTCGATGACGCTGACGCGGGCGGCCGAAGAGCGACTCCGGAAAAACGAGGTAACGGCCGTCGTTTGCGGAAACGACCTCATCGCGATGGGCGCCATGCAGTACCTGGACGAACTCGGACTGGACGTCCCCGGTGATGTGTCGGTCGTGGGATTCGACGATATCGAGTTTTCCCAGGTGGTTACGCCCCCGTTGACGACGATCCGGCTACCGACGGCGCAGATGGGCGTCGAGGCGGTCAACCTGCTGACGCGGCGCCTGCAAGGGGACGGCGTGCAGGCCGCGCGAAGTCGTGTCGTGCTGGACGTCGAACTGATGGTCCGCAGCTCGTCGGGTCCGGCTTGAACGCAATGCGAAGCCGCTGCGATAATAGTTAAACCTTTCACTCACCGGAGCCGCCATGCCGAGCCGCAGGCAGATCCTGGCCGCGTTGCTGTCCGGCG
>JAKSCZ010000407.1 GCA_022360335.1 Pseudomonadota bacterium | reverse complement strand
GTCGTTGACGCTGTCGACGCTGATCGTGACGGTTGCCGTCCCGCTGCACAGCCCGCCGCCGTCGCAGGCCTCGTAGGTGAAACTGTCCGTAAGGTTTTCGCTGTCGTCGTGCGTATAGGTGAACGTGCCGTCAGCATTCAGGACCATCGTCGGGTCCAGCGTAGGCGCAGACAGCAAGCTCGCCGTCAGGTTCGGCGGGCTCTCGTCGGGGTCGGTGTCGTTGGCCAGCACGTTGAGCCCGGGCACCGTCGTCCCGCCCTCGGTCACGTCGAAGCTGTCGTCGACGGCCGTCGGCGGGTCGTTCACGGGATTCACGCTGATGCTGACGGTCGCCGCAGGGCTGGTCAGGCTCGCATCGGCGGCCGTGAAGCTGAAGCTGTCCGACCCGTTGAAGTCGGGATCGGGCGTATAGGTCACGTTCGGCGGTGAACCGCTCAGCGCGCCGTTGGCCGGCGGGGTCGCGATATCGAAGGTCAGCGGATCGGTCTCGGGGTCGGAACCGGTAAGGACGATCGGCAGCGCGACGTCTTCGTCAGTCGTCACCGACTGCGGGTCGGCCGTCGGCGCGTCGTTGACGGGCGCGACGTCGATCGTGACCGTGGCGGGCAGACTGGTCTCTTCGGCGTCACTGACCGTGAACGTGAAGCTGTCCGTACCGTTGAACCCGGGATCCGGGCTGTAGCGAACGTTGGGCGCGGTTCCGACGAGCGTGCCGCTGCCGGGCTGGGTGGCGATCGCGAAGGCCAACGGCGTATCGCCGTCCGGATCCGAGCCCGTCAGCACGATGTTGACTCCGGTGTCCTCATCGGTATCCACGGTCTGCGGATTCGCCGTCGGCGCGCTATTCACCTCGTTGACCGTGATCGTGATGGTCTCGGTATCGCTGAGATTCGGCGTGCCGTCGTCGGTCACGCGCACCGTCACGTCGTAGCTGCCCGGACCCTGCGCCTCGCTCGGCGTCCACGTAAAGGCACCGCCCGACGTGATGCCCGCACCCGTGGGTGGCGTGCCGTCGAGGGAAAACGTCAGCGTCTGGGCCGGATCGTTGGCGTCCGTCGCCGTCGCCGTGAACGCCAGCGCCGTCAACTCGTCGACGCTCCGGTCACCGATCAGCGCCAGCACCGGCGCCACGTTCGCCTCCTCGCTGACCGTCACGGTAAAGGTCTGCGTATCGTTGAGATTCGGCGTGCCGTCGTCGGTCACGCGCACCGTGATGTCGAAATCGCCGGGACCCTGCGTCGTCGTCGGCGTCCACGTGAACACGCCGCCGGAGGTAATCGCGGCGCCCGTCGGCGGCGTGCCGTCGAGGGAGAACGTCAGCGTATTGGCCGGATCGTCCGCATCCGTTGCCGTCGCCGTGAACGTCAGCAGGGATTCCTGCTGCACGCCCTGGTCGGCGATCAGGCCCAGCACCGGCGCCACGTTCACCTCGCC
>JAKSCZ010000590.1 GCA_022360335.1 Pseudomonadota bacterium | reverse complement strand
TACGAGTATTCAACGGCTTGCGCAGATCTGGCAAGCCGCCGGTCAACATTCAAAATGCGGCCTTAATCGAAACGGAACGATTCCTTTACGCCGGCGTCATGCCGTTTACATGTGACGCCAATACTGTTGTCTCCAGTTCCCCGTCTGCAGAAATCCGGAGGCAACCCGATGAAACGCGCAGCACTGCTCGCGTCCGCAGCGACGCCGAAACCTCGTCGCAACGCAACCGGAAACTGCCGTTCACGCGATTGTAGCGGCGGCGTCACAACGCGCTCCCAGACTCTTCGGAGCCGTCGCAACGGCGGCCCCGAGAATAACGGAGATTCGACCAATGCAATTTAAAAGACCCGCGATTGCCGCACTGATGGCGATCGCTCTACCCATGTTTCTCGCCGCCTGCGAGGGCAGCGACGGCACGGATGGCCGGGACGGCGCTGCGGGCGCTGCCGGGCCGACCGGCCCGAGCGGCGGCGACGGCGCGAACGCGCTCGTCGTCCAGACGGCGGTCCCCGCCGGCAACGCACATTGCCCCAACGGCGGTATCCGGATCGATTCCGGCACCGACGATGACGCCGACGACGTCCTCGATGCCGGCGAAATCGACGATACGTCCTACGTCTGCAAGTCGCCGACGGCGAACAACTTCAATCGCATCGCGACCTACCCGGTCTGTCTCCAGCTCGACCCGACCTGCGACACGGACGACGAAACGGTGGCGGAGATCGTCGCGGCGACGCCCGACGGCCGATACCTGGTCTACACCGACGCTCCGATGAACGCGATCGGTCTCGTCGACATCACCGACCCCACCAGCCCCGAGGGCGACGGAACGGTGGATATCGGCGGCGAACCGACCTCCGTCGTCGTTTCCGACGACTACATCATCGCCGGCGTCAACACCTCACCCGACTTCGTGAGCCCGTCCGGCGAACTCGCCGTCATCGGCATCGACTCCGGCCTGATCGAAGCCACGATCGCCCTCGGCGGCCAGCCCGACTCGCTGGCGATAAGCCCGGACGGCGCCTACCTCGCCGTCGTCATCGAGAACGAACGCGACGAAGACCTCGGCGACGGCGCCCCGCCGCAATTGCCGGCCGGCACGCTCCAAATCGTCGAACTCGACGGCGCGCCGAACACGTGGACGCCGGCCGCCGTCGACCTTACAGGCATCGCCGATCTGTTCCCGACCGACCCCGAGCCGGAATACGTCGACATCAATGACGGGAACATCGCGGTCGTCACGTTGCAGGAGAACAATCACCTCGTGCTCGTCGACGTCGAAACGGCCGCCGTTGTCGACGACTTCAGCGCGGGCTTCGTCGACCTCAGCGACGTCGACGCGACCGAGGAAGACCCCGCCGTCGTCTCGCAGACCGAAGCGCTGTTCGGCGTGCCTCGCGAGCCCGACGGGGTCGCCTGGATCAACGAGGAACTGTTCGCGACCGCGGACGAGGGCGACCTCGACGGCGGCAGCCGCGGCTTTACCGTGTTCAACACCCGAGGTGACGTCGTGTTCACGAGCGGCAATACGCTCGACCACCTTGCAGCGGCGCTCGGTCACTATCCGGACGATCGCTCGGAAAACAAGGGCAACGAGCCGGAGAACGTCGAGTACGGCAACTACGACGGCGATCGTTTTCTGGTCGTGGCGTCCGAACGCTCCAGCCTGCTGTTCGTCTACGACATGGCCGATCCCGTGAATCCGGACCTGAAGCAGGTTCTTCCGACCGCAGCGGGCCCGGAGGGGATACTGGCGATTCCGTCGCGTAACCTGCTCGTTGCCGCGAGCGAGGAGGACGATCGCGGCGACAAGTTGCGCGGCGGTCTGAACATCTATCGATACGGCAACGCGGACCCGGCCTACCCGACGATCCGGTCGGTCGATCGGGCATCGGGCACGCCGATCCCGTGGGGTGCGATGTCGGGCCTCGCTGCCGATCTCAACGACCCCGACCGCCTGTATGCCGTCGAGGACAGCTTCTACGGGTCCAACCGCATCTTCGGCATCGATGTCGGCACCGTTCCGGCGACGCTCGATGCCGAAATCACGATCGTGGACGCCAACGACGTGTTTGCCGCTACGACGACGGTCGATCTCGCCGACCCGAACGTCGCCGACGACGATGCGACGCGGGTCGACGTATTCGACGAGGCCGACCTCGCGGCGATGATCAATGCCGACAAGAGCGTCAACATCGATCCCGAGGGCGTGGCCGCAGCCTCGGGCGGCGGCTTCTGGGTCGCATCCGAGGGCTCCGGTACGGTCGGCGATGCGACGCGTCCCGTCAACAGCCTGAACTTCGTGTTCAAGACCGATGCGAACGGCACCATAGAAAACGTCTTTACCTTGCCGCAGGCGCTCAACGACGTGCAGCTCCGATTCGGCTTCGAGGGTGTCGCGGAGTACGGCGGATCGGCCTACGTCGCGTTTCAGCGCGTCTGGCCGGGCGACACGAACGTCCGTATCGGTATCCTCGACCCGACGACGGGCAGCTGGAGCTTCCTGTTCTACCCGCTGGAGGCGCCGGCATCGCAAAACGGCGGCTGGGTCGGTCTGTCCGACATCACGGCGCTCGGCAACGGCGAATTCCTCGTCGTCGAGCGCGATAACCAGGGCGGCCCGGACGCCGTCATCAAGCGCCTGTACCGGTTCGACGTGACGGGCCTCGCCGCCGACAGCGTCGTCGCCAAGTCACTGGTCCGCGACCTCACCGACGACCTGACCGCGACAGGCGGCCTGCAGGTCGAGAAGGTCGAGGGATCCGCGGTAACGCTGATGGGCGACGTATTCGTCATCAACGACAACGACGGCGTCGACGACAACAGCGGCGAGACCCGGCTCGTCAATCTCGGCAACATCCTGTAGCCGCATTCTCCGTGCGCCAGGGAAGGGGCCGGCATCCGCCGGCCCCTGTTGTCTCGCCGCCAAATGCGTACAATGCGGCGCAGAAACCGGTTACCGGAAAAAGGACTATGACCGCATCATGGCAGGCATTCGCGACGGTCGATCCGTTCGCGGGTATGACGGGCAGCGAGCCCGGCAGGCTGCGGAACCTCGTCGGCGGACAATGGGTGGACGCCGGCGCCTGGCGGGACGACATCGTCGACCCGATGAACGGCGAGGCGTTCCTGCGCGTGCCCGATACGCGCGACCTCGCGCCGTTCATCGACGGCCTGCGCAGTTGCCCGAAGTCCGGACTGCACAATCCCTTGAAGCGCAACGACCGGTACGTCCGTCTCGGGCGGGTTTGCGCAAAGGCGGCCGCAATGCTGGCGACGCCGGACGTCGCCGAGTACTTCGCGAAACTGACGCAGCGCGTCATGCCCAAGAGCCGGGCACAGTGCGCGGCCGAGGTGACGGTGACGCGGGTCTTCCTCGAGAATTTCGCGGGCGACGGCGTGCGTTTCCTCGCCCGCGGGTTCTCGAATCCGGGCGACCACCCCGGCCAGGAGTCGCGCGGCTACCGCTGGCCGTTCGGCCCGGTCGTCGTCGTGGCGCCTTTTAACTTTCCGCTCGAGATTCCGGCGTTGCAGGCCCTGGGCGCGTTGTTCATGGGCAACCGCCCGCTCGTCAAGGTGGACTCGAAGGTCAGCGCCGTATTCGAGCAGTTCCTGCGCATGCTGATCGAATGCGGTCTCGATCCCGGGGACATCGACTACATACACTGCCGCGGGGCAACGATGGGCGAGCTGATCGAAGGCGCCGCCGACGTGATTCGCCTCGTGCAGTTCACGGGTTCGAGTACCGTCGCCGAACGGGTCGCGGAGACGATGCACGGCAAGGTGCGGCTGGAGGACGCGGGCTTCGACTGGAAAATCGTCGGCCCGGATTTCGACGCTGCATGGCTCGACTACGTGGCATGGCAGTGCGACGAGGACGCCTACAACGCGTCCGGGCAGAAGTGCTCGGCACAAAGCGCGCTGTTCGTGCACGACAACTGGGCCGAACGCCTGTTACCGAGACTCGGCGAACTCGCCGCGCGGCGTTCGCTCGCCGACCTGACGGTCGGACCGGTACTGTCCTGGAGCAATGCCGAGATCGCGGCGCATATCGACGCCGTACTCGCCGTCGACGGCACGGAACTCCTGTTCGGTGGCCGCCCGCTCACGGGCCACGACATCCCCGACCGTTTCGGCGCATACGAGCCGACCGCGATCCGCGCGCCCCTCGGCGCGCTGACGGGCAGCGACTTCGGTCTCCTCGCGAAAGAGCTGTTCGGGCCGTTCCAGATCGTCGTGACCTACGGCGACGACGATCTCGGCATCGTTCTCTCCCTGCTCGAGCGCATGCAGAATCACCTGACGGCCGCGGTCGTCTCTGCCGACATCCGGTTTCAGCACAGGGTGCTCGGAGCGACCGTCAACGGTACGACCTACTGCGGCATGCGCGCACGCACGACCGGCGCGCCGCAGAACCACTGGTTCGGCCCGAGCGGCGATCCGCGCGGCGCCGGCATCGGCACTCCGGAGGCCATCCAGGTTACGTGGAGCGCCCATCGCGAGATCATCGCCGACCAGGGTCCGATGCCGGACGGCTGGACCACGCCGGACGTCAGATAGGGAGGTGCGGCGGTTCAGGTCGCCGGCAGGATCAGCAGGCCGCCGTCGATCCCGATGAACTTTTTCAGACGCGAGGCGCCCCTGCGAAGCGCCGCCTGGAGATTGATGCTGCGGACGGTGCTGCAATCGCGCTCCGACGCGCGATTGTCGACTTCGACCTCGAGCGTCATATCGTCGTTGCGAAACAGCAGCGAGCGGCGCGCATCGTGGCTCGACCAGCCGAGGAACTTGCGCGGATCGACGAGTCCGGCGCGGCGGCCGTCGGCGAGAACGGCGTAACACTCGGCGTAGCGCATGGGAATCTCGACGCGGTATTCGACGACGTCGGCGTGACTGGCGTCACGCAGCGGAATCAACTTGTCGAGAATGCTCGACGTGTTCTCGAGCAGCCCGGCGTCGCCCTGCGGCACGCCGCGGGCCGGAATGCCTTGCCGGAAGTCCCTCGTTTCGAGCATCGTCTGCTGCATCACAACCTCCCGTCGGAGCCGGTTTCGCGGACCCATTCCGAGTCCGTTGCAGCCGATACTACTCAAGAACAGGTGAAATTTTTACAAAAAGAATTTCACACTGTTAATTTC
>JAKSCZ010000182.1 GCA_022360335.1 Pseudomonadota bacterium | reverse complement strand
TCCCTCGGCAGTCACTACCTCGACGCCGAAAACCGGCATTCCTATCCCGGTCACGACCTTGCGAACCTGCGGGTTGCGTTCGCGATCGACGACCACTGGTCCGTAACGGCCCGCTTGAACAACCTGTTCGACACGTCTTATGCCGACCGGGCGGATTACGCGTTCGGCGACTACCGCTATTTCCCGGGGCGCGGCCGGGAATTGTTCGTGCGGCTCCAGTACAGCCGGCCGGCCTATCCGAACCCAGCGTTCTGACAACTTCCGTCGCGGCCGCCCAAGCGCTTGACCGCATGAATCAGAATAGTTATTCTGTTATGCATGAACAGGGCTCGCAGCTTCGATCCGACCGCGGCGCTGACGCAGGTCGTCGATTTGTTCGCGTCCAGGGGGTACTCGGAAACCTCGATGGAGGACATCGTGCAAACGACGGGGGTCAGCCGCTACGGCCTGTACGGCACCTTCGGCAGCAAACGCGAGCTGTTCGAACAGGCACTGGAGCAGTACGCCGAGGGCATGGGCAAGCGCTCGTTCCTGCGGCTGCTCGAGCCCGGCGCGTCGCTCGACCACATCCGCACGATCTTCGAGGAGCGCGTTGCGGACATGTGCTGCGTCGAGGAAAACAAGGGTTGCCTCTTCATTCACACGGCGATGGAGCTGGCCCCGCAGGACGAAGAATTGCGTGGCGTCCTGCACCGTTTCATGAAGCGCATGTCGAAGGCTTTCGCGATCGGTCTCGATTCGGCGAAGGGCCGCGGCGAGGTTGCCGGGGACGTCGACGTGGACGCGGCGGGCGAAATGCTCACGAGCACGATGTTCGGCCTGGCCGTACTCGGGCGCACGGGCTTCCCGCAGAAGACGCTGGACGGCATCGTGGAGCACACGCTGGAGAGTCTGCGGCCCTGAGGTTTTTTTTGGACGAGTCAGAACAAACGTTCTGATCGACGAAGCATCGCGAGGTGCAGTTTTTTTGACAAAAACAGAACAGGTGTTCTGATTCTGAAACAGAAAGAGGGTAGAGAGCCATGTCGAACCGCAAGATCGCAGTGACCCTTATCGGGCTGTTCGCCGCCGGCGTCGCATTCGCGCTGCCGGAATTCTCGCGCGTGGCGCCGAAAGCCGGCGTCGATACGTGCATCGCCGAAGTCGGCAGCAGGGCCGATTTCACGGACGCCGCCAGCGTCCTGCACGAGGTGGAGACCGAAGACCGCCGCGTCTCCGGGCATCGGTTGAGCATCCGCACGCTGGTCTACGCAGCGGACGGCGAGACGGTCATCCGCGAATACGCAAC
>JAKSCZ010000355.1 GCA_022360335.1 Pseudomonadota bacterium | reverse complement strand
CAACGACGCGAAACTGCAAAGCCGCGGCGCGCGCGTCATCGACCTGACGCCTGCGGCGATCGGTCCTTACTGCGTGCCGCCCGTCAATCTCGCGGAGCACGTCGGCAAGGGCGAGACCAACGTCAACATGGTGACCTGCGGCGGACAGGCGACGATTCCGATCGTCGCGGCGGTCCGGCAGGTGCAGCCCGTCGAGTACGGCGAGATCGTCGCAACGATCAGCTCGAAGTCGGCGGGTCCCGGGACGCGCAGGAACATCGACGAGTTTACGCGCACGACGGCGCAGGCCATCGAGACGGTCGGCGGGGCGGCGCAGGGCAAGGCGATCATCATCCTCAATCCGGCCGAACCTCCGCTCGTCATGCGCGATACCGTGCATTGCATCACACAGGGCGATCCGGACGCGGCGGCGATCACGCAGGCCATCCGGGAGATGGTCGGGAACGTGCAGCAATACGTGCCCGGCTACCGCATCGTGAACGGACCGGTTTTCGACGGCAGGCGCGTGTCGACCTATCTCGAGGTGAAGGGCCTCGGCGACTTTCTGCCCGAGTATGCCGGCAACCTGGACATCATGACGGCCGCCGCGCTGAGGACGGGCGAGATGATCGCCGCAGAGATGCTCGCGGGCGGGGAGCTTGCGTGATGGACTTGCGGGGCAGGAAAGTCAGGCTGCACGATATGTGCCTGCGCGACGGTATGCATGCGAAGCGCCACCGGATCTCGATCGATGAGATGGTCGGCCTGGCCGCTGCGCTCGACGACGCCGGTGTCCCGCTCATCGAGGTAACGCACGGCGACGGCCTCGGCGGCGAGTCGGTCAACTACGGATTCGCGGCACACCGCGACGAGGAATACCTTGCAGCCGTCATCCCCGAACTCGAACGGGCCCGGGTCTCGGCTCTCCTGCTTCCCGGTATCGGCACGGTCGATCACCTGCGCATGGCGCACGAGCTCGGGGCCGGGACGATCCGGGTCGCGACGCACTGCACCGAGGCGGACGTCGCCGAGCAACACATCCGGCTGGGGCGCGAACTCGGGATGGACACGGTCGGGTTCCTGATGATGTCGCACATGGCCGGGCCCGAGGAGATTCTCCGGCAAGCCCGGTTGATGCAGGCTTACGGCGCCAATTGCATCTACTGCACGGACTCGGCGGGCTACATGCTGCCCGACGACGTCAGGGCCAGGATTTCGCTGTTGCGCGAGGGCCTCGATGCGGACACCGAGATCGGCTTCCACGGTCATCACAACCTCGGACTCGGGGTCGCCAATTCGATCGTCGCCGTCGATGCCGGGGCGAACCGCATCGACGGCTCGGCGGCCGGGCTGGGCGCCGGCGCCGGCAATACGCCTCTCGAGATATTCGCCGCCGTACTCGATCGTCTGGGCGCCGGCACGGGCGTCGATATCTTCAAACTGGCGGACGTTGCCGAAGACGTCGTCGTGCCGATGATGGACCACCTCGTTCGCGTCGACCGGGACTCCCTGATGCTGGGCTACGCCGGCGTCTACTCGTCGTTCCTGCTGCACGCCAAACGGGCGAGCGAGAAGCACGGCGTCCCTGCGCACGAGATCCTCGTCGAGCTCGGCCGTCTCAAGACGGTAGGCGGCCAGGAAGACATGATCGAAGACGTGGCGCTCAACCTGAAAGGAGCATCCTGACAATGGCCGCATTCCGCATCGTCGCCGGCATTGTGTCGCTCGCCGTCCTGACCGCTTGCTCGGAGCCCCGGGAGGGCCTTGTCGAAGCACGGCGCGCCGTCGAGACCTATCCGCTCAGCGCCGTGACGTTCCGGGCGATGGACGCGTTCTTCCCGACGGTGACCGTGCACCGGGGTGACAGGACCTCGACGCTGCCGGAAGGTGCGTGGTCCCTGGACGGCGACACGCCCGTCGATCTCGGCGACGGCGCCGTCACCCTCGAACGGGCGCTTCGCGAGACGGATACCAACGCGCTGCTCGTGGTCAAGGACGGCGAGATCGTCTACGAACGGTATCTGAACGGTTCCGACGCATCGAGCCGCTTCATCGGGTGGTCGGTGTCGAAGTCCATTGTCTCCTTGCTGGCCGGGGTCGCGATTGACGAGGGGTACATCGGCGGCGTCGACGACGTCGCGGATACGTACTGGCCGGCATTGCGCGATACGCCGTTCGCGGGCGTGACGATCCGCGAACTGCTCCGGATGCGCGCCGGCACCAGCTACACCGAGTGGAAGCGTTCCGGGACACCCGATGTGGACGTGCTCGCGGACCAGTCGCTGTTCCGCGGCGAACGGCGTTTTACCGACATCGGCGCACTCCGACTCGAGCGCGACTCCGAACCGGGCGAGCGATTCAACTACTCGACCCTGACGACCTGCATCCTCGGCCGCGTCATCGAGGAAGCGACCGGCGTGCCGCTCGCCGAATACACGCAGGAGAAGCTCTGGAAACCGGCCGGTATGCAGTCGGACGGTTTCTGGCTCCTCGATGGCAACCCGCCCGAGGGCAGGGCATTCGCCGGCGGGGGCTTCAACGCCGTCCTCCGGGACTTCGCGCGACTCGGCCTGATGGTACTGCAACGCGGCGAACTCGACGGTGTCCGGGTCGTACCTGCCGGATGGGTCGAGGAGTCCGTGAGCTACGCCGGTACCGAGCCCGTGCTGCCGCGCACACCGCGCGGCTACGGCTACCAGTGGTGGACGTTTCTCGGCACGAACGTACACGAGGCCGTGGGTATCCACGGGCAATTCATCTCGATCGACCCCGATACGAACACCGTTATCGTCAAGACCAGCTACTGGCCCGGGCGCGGCGGCGGGGAGCGCGAGAACCTGATGCTCTTCACGGCGATCCGGGACGCGGTCTCGGCGCCAAGAAACGACTGAGGCGGGCAAGACCATGCGGGTACTCAACAGCTTGATTCTCATCCTGGCGGCCGCCGGCGCGGCGCCGGCGGCGGAGACGTCGCCGGCGGACCGCTGTGCCGCGATCGCCGGCTACTCCTACGAAACGGTTGCCGACCACCCGGCAGTGGTCCGGAATGCGCGCTACGTCACCGATGCCGTCGAGGCGCTTGAGGTCCGGTTCATGTTCGGCAAGCGCAGCATCGTGCAGGGCATGAACGTCGGCGAGGACGTCAGGGAACTGCCGGGCCATTGCAGGATCGAGGGCTACGTCGCGCCGGCGACCCGATTCCTGATCCTGCTGCCCGACCCGTCGGACTGGACCGGGCGCGTCATGTATGCGGCCTGCGACGCTTTCTGCGGCGCGCTCGACGAAGACATGCCGGTCCCGGGGCTGCTGAACGGTATCGCCACGATCGCGACGGACGGCGGCCACGTCAACAAGCGGCCGTTCGACGGCACGTGGGGCTACCGCAACCGGGAAGGCGAACTCGCTTTCGGGTACAAAGCCTCGCACCATGCCGCCCGGGTGATCAAGGCCGTAGCGGAGGATTACTACGGCAAGCCGCACACCCATTCCTACATCACGGGATTCTCCAAAGGCGGTCTCGCGGGCGTCAAAGCGGCGTTGATGTACCCCGACGATTTCGACGGCGTCGTCTCGCGCTCGCCGGTGATTCGCTACCAGGACATCAATGCCGTGCGCTTGCCGTACCTGTACAGGAGCAACACGCGTGAGGACGGGTCCCCGATCCTGTACGGCGACGACGCAATGATCGTGCACGAGGCCGTAATCGCGGCGTGCGACGCGGTCGACGGGCTGGCCGACGGCATCATCGACGATCCGCGCAAGTGCGATTTCGATCCGTCGGTCCTGTTGTGCAAAAAAGGCGAGGCCGGGAGTTGCCTGAGCGGCGAGAAGGTCGAGGTCGTCAGGAAATTCTATGCCCTGCCGACGAACGACAGGGGCGAGGTATCCTACCCGTACCCGCTCGAATACGGTTCGGAGTACGACTGGTTGGGTTTCCATACGCCGCGGAGCGCCGATGGCGAGAGTTACTCCGGTCATATCGGCAGAACCTTCCTGCGCTACCTGGCGTTCGAGGAAGATCCCGGCGCGACGTTCGACTGGGAGGCGTTCGATCCCGTCGCCAACGCGCACAGGCTCGCCGCGATGAAGCCGGTCTGGGACGCAACCGATCCCGACCTGCGCGGCTTTCGCAATGCCGGCGGCAAGATGATCGTCGTCCACGGCTGGGGCGACGACGCGGTTTCCGCGCGCATGACGATCGACTGGTTCGAAAGCGTCGAGGCGTTCATGGGCGACACGTCGGATTTCCTGCAGCTCTACGTTCCGCCGGGCAACAAGCACGGCGGATCGCCGGGCGACGGGCCGAACGTCAACGATTCGCTGGATGCCGTAATCGACTGGGTCGAAAACGGCAAGACGCCCGGGAAATTGATTTTCCGTCTCGAAGACGAGACCGGCCGGACGGTCAGATCCCGCCCGGGATTTCCGTACCCGGCCGTTGCGGTCTACAAAGGGAGCGGCAGCATCGACGACGCCGGCAGCTTCGAGGCCCGTGTTCCCGGCCGCGAGTAAGGCTGCGCCGCGGCACGACGTGCCGGTAACGATCGACCGTTGGTGTAGCCTACCCGGATGAGACTCGTTCCGCTCCTGGTACTGCTGTCGGCGCCGGCCGCCGCGGCGAACGCCGAAACGGCCGCCGACGAGATCGTCGTCACGAGTTCGCGCTCGCCGGTGGAGCAGGTCGCACACCTCGGCAACGTCACCGCTTTCGATCGATCCACGATCGAGAACGTCGGTCACG
This sequence comes from Pseudomonadota bacterium, assembly GCA_022360335.1. Taxonomy (GTDB): domain Bacteria; phylum Pseudomonadota; class Gammaproteobacteria; order Steroidobacterales; family Woeseiaceae; genus UBA1847. The sequence goes on along the minus strand of JAKSCZ010000355.1, from coordinate 1,790 downwards.
TCCACCTCCATGAGTTGCTGACGCGCGCAGCGGGCGTCTGGGTGGCGCGCGGCAGCGGACAGGAGAGCCTGCCGTCTTTTCGTTCGCCGGTGCTGACCGGCGCGGGGTCCTGCGGCGCGTTTCTGACGCTCGAGGACGGCGTGCCGACGCGCCCCGGCGGTTTCTGCAACGTCAATCAGCTGTTCGAGCTGAACGCCGAGCTGGCCGACCGGATCGAGATTATTCGCGGACCCGGCAGCGCATTGTACGGCTCCAATTCGCTGCACGGCACGGTCAACGTCCTGCTGCCCGACCCGCTGTCCCGGGGCGGCGTGCGCGCCGGGATCGAGCTGGGTCCCAACGACTTCACACGCGGCGAGGCGGCCGTCAATACGGACGCTGCGGCGCCGCTCGCACTGGGCGTCGTCGTGACCGACGACGGCGGCTTTCGTGAGGACTCGGGATACCGGCAGCTAAAGGCCCATGCCAAGGCGGCCTGGACCGTCGGCGGCGGCGAACTGACGGCGGGCCTCAGCGTCAGCGACCTCGAACAGGAGACGGCCGGGTTCATCCCCGGTAAAGATGCGTACAGGGACCCGCTCCTGTCTCGCGAGAATCTCGATCCCGAGGCGTTCCGGGATGCGGACAGCCAGCGTCTCGTCTTGCGCTGGTCGCGGCCGGGCGACCGCTACGACATCGATATCCGTCCCTACCTGCGGCGGTCGGCGATGGAGTTTCTGCAACATTTTCTTCCCGGGCAGCCGCTCGAGGAAAACGGACACACGAGCCTCGGCGTACTGGCCAATGCGCGCCTCGAATCGGACGGCATGACGATTACGTTCGGCGCCGACGTCGATTACGCCGACGTCTACCTGCGCCAGACCCAGTTCGCTCCGACCGAAGGCTCGGACTTCCTCCGTGAGACGCGCCCCCAGGGCAAGCATTACGATTACGAGGTTGCGAGTCTCGGCGGCGCGGCGTTCTTGCAGGCGGAGTACGGCGTGACGCCCCGCACGAGCGTTTCGGCCGGGCTGCGCGCCGAGCACGTGCGTTACGACTACCGTAACAAGATGTCGGCCGGGAACACGCGCGACGACGGTACGCCCTGCGGATTCGGCGGCTGCCTGTACTCGCGGCCGGCCGATCGCAGGGACAGCTTCGGCGATCTGGCGCTGAAGCTGGGCGCGGTCTTCCGCGCATCCGGCGAGACGAGCGCATACGTCAACCTGGCGCGCGGTTTCCGCGCACCGCAGATGACCGAGCTCTACCGGCTGCAGAGCGGCCAGCGGGTATCCGACGTCGATTCCGAACTGCTCGATTCCGTCGAGATCGGTCTGCGCCGGTCCGGCAGCCGCTGGAGCGCGGACGCGGCCGTCTTCGCGATGCGCAAGAAGAACAGCGTGTACCGGGATGCGGAAGGGTTCAACGTGAGCGGCGGCCGGAGCCGTCACAGGGGTATCGAGTTTGCCGGCACTATCGATCTGCACGACGAATGGGCGCTGTCCTTCAACGGGACCTGGGCGCGGCACACCTACGAATTCGACGTCGTCGCGGCTCGCGGCGAGACCTTCGTTTCCGGGAACGACGTCGACACGGCGCCCCGGTGGCAGGGCAGCGCCGAGCTCCATTACCGGGGTCCGGGGCGCGTCGACGCCGGGCTGCAATGGGTGTCCCTCGGCAGTCACTACCTCGACGCCGAAAACCGGCATTCCTATCCCGGTCACGACCTTGCGAACCTGCGGGTTGCGTTCGCGATCGACGACCACTGGTCCGTAACGGCCCGCTTGAACAACCTGTTCGACACGTCTTAT
>JAKSCZ010000158.1 GCA_022360335.1 Pseudomonadota bacterium | reverse complement strand
TTACAGCGCATCGCGGTCGAGGAAAGCCGGCTGGGAATCCCGCTGCTCGTCGGGCGCGACGTCATTCACGGTTTCAATACCGTCTTCCCGATTCCGCTCGGCCAGGCGGCGACCTGGAATCCGGCGCTGGTCGAGGAAGCGGCGCGCGTTGCCGCACTCGAAGCGGCGCGGGCGGGCGTCAACTGGACCTTCGCCCCGATGATCGACATCTCCCGCGATCCGCGCTGGGGGCGCATCGCCGAGAGCTTCGGCGAATGCGTGTTGCTGACGAGCGAGATGGCCGTCGCGATGATCGAGGGCTTCCGGGGCGACGGCCTGGAGACGGCCGGATCGATCGCGGCCTGCGCCAAGCACTTCGCCGGCTACGGTGCCGTCGAAAGCGGTCGCGACTACGCGACGACCAACATCCCCGACACCAAGCTGCGCAACGTCTACTTCCGCCCGTTCGAGGCGGCGGTCGACGCCGGCGTCTCGACGCTGATGACGTCGTTCTCCGACCTCAACGGCGTGCCCGCGACCGGAAACGGCTACATCCTCGGCGACGTGCTCCGCGGCGAGTGGGGCTTCGACGGCTTCGTCGTCAGCGACTGGGATTCGATCCGGCAGCTCCGGGTCCACGGACTGACCGAAGACGACCGCGATTCGGCCTTCGTCGCCGCGACCGCCGGGGTCGACATGGAGATGGCCGGCGACGCCTACAGCGAGCACCTGGCCGGTCTCGTCGAGGAAGGGCGCGTCAGCGAGGCGCAGATCGATGCGGCGGTGCTGCGCATCCTGCGCGTCAAGTTCGAGCTCGGCTTGTTCGAACGCCCGTACACGGACCCCGGTTCGCTTCCCGGGACCGGTGACGACCGTGCGCTCCGGGCGGCGCGCGACACGGCGACGCAGAGCGTCGTGTTGCTCAAGAACGACCGCGGCGTGCTGCCGCTCGATACCGGCGAGCTGGCGTCGATCGCGGTCGTCGGGCCGCTGGCCGATGCCCCTTACGAGCAGCTCGGCACGTGGATCTTCGACGGCGACGAAAGCCTCAGCGTAACGCCGCTGCAGGCCCTCGGGGAACTGGCGGGCGATGCGCTCGAGCTGCGCTACGTGCCGGCGATGGCCAACTCGCGCAGCCGGGTCAGCGAGGCGTTCGACGCCGCCGCGGCGGCGGCGGCCGAGTCGGACGTCGCGTTGCTGTTCCTCGGCGAGGAATCGATTCTCTCGGGCGAAGCGCACTCGCGCGCCGACATCAATCTGCCCGGCGACCAGGCGGAACTCGTGCGCCGCATCCGCGCGACGGGCAAGCCGGTCGTCGCCGTAATCCTCGCCGGCCGGCCACTGACATTGACGAACGTCGTCGACGAGGTCGACGCGATCCTCTATGCCTGGCATCCGGGGTCGATGGCCGGTCCGGCCATCGCGGACCTGTTGTTCGGCCGCGCCGTCCCGTCGGGCAAGCTGCCGGTGACGTTCCCGCGGCTGGTCGGCCAGATCCCGATCTACTACAGCCAGAAGAACGGCGGCAAGCCGCCGACGAAGGAAAACGTGGTCCACATCGACGACATCGATACGTTCGCGCCGCAGACCTCGCTCGGCATGAGTGCGTTCCACCTGGATACGTGCTTCACGCCGCTGTTCCCTTTCGGTCACGGCCTGTCCTATACGCGTTTCGAGTACCGTGACATCCGGGTCGGCGCCGCACAGGTGCCGCTCGGCGGCACGGTCACGATCAGCGCCGAGCTTGCGAACTGCGGCGACGTCGAAGCGGAGGAGGTCGTGCAGCTTTACACGCGCGACCTCGTGGCGAGCGTTACGCGTCCGGTCCGCGAGCTGAAAGGTTTCCGACGCGTCCGGCTGCGGCCGGGCGACAGCACGACCGTGCGCTTCGAGCTGCACACCGATCAGTTGTCGTTCTGCGGGCGCGACGGCCGCCGCGTCGTCGAACCGGGCGCCTTTCACGCATGGATCGGCGGCAGCTCCGACGCGGAACTGAGGACCGGATTCTCGCTCGTCCGGGCTTAGCAGCCTGTTCGGGCTTCGGCAGGCTGCTGGGCCGAGGCACCGTCAGGGCGCGGGTCCCGTCGACTCCCTGACCCGGATGGTCCCCGCGACGACATCGAGTTCCGCCGCGCGCGGCTTGCCGCGCGCGCCCTGTATCAGGGCCAGGGATGCGGTCTCGGCCATGGCGCCGAGCGGCTGGTGAATCGTCGTCAGCGACGGATAGACATGCTGTGCCAGGGCGACGTCGTCGCAGCCGGCGATCGAAAGATCGCCGGGGACGCCGATGCCCAGACGCGTCGCGACCCGCAGGACGCCTGCGGCCATGTCGTCGTTGGCCGAGAACACGGCCGTTGGCCGCGGACGCAGGCGCAGCAGTTTCTTGGCACACGACTCGCCCGAGCGAAGCGAATTGTCGCCTTCGGCGACGAGATCGTCCGAATACGCCAATCCCGACTGCTCGAGCCCGTCCCGGTACCCGTCGAAGCGGTTGCCGACCGCTTTGTGGAGTTCGTTACCCTTGATGAACGCGATGCGCCGATGGCCGAGCGACGCCAGGTATCGGGTCATCTCGGCGCTGACGTCGCGATCGTTCGTGACCACCGAGTATTCGCTGCCGGCGCCCCCGCCGTGGGACACGCGGACGCAGGGCGTTCCCGTGGCTTTCACCGCCTGCACGATCTTCGGCATGTTCGACAGCGGCGCGGCGACCACGATTCCGGTGGGACGGACCTGCCTGATGAGTTCCTGCAGTTCCCTGCCGACGCCCCGGTCGCGATAGTTGCAGGGATGGATGAGCAGCTCGAAGCCCGATGCACGGCAGGCCCTCAGCGCGCCCGCCTGCAGCCTGACGATGTAGCCGGAACTCGGCACGTCGTACGCGCCGGGATCGTCGTACACGAGCACGACGAGCCGGGCGCGGTGGCTGGCCAGGTTGCGCGCGGACGGATTCGGCCGGTAGTTGAGCCGGTCGATCGCCTGCTCGACTTTCTCTCGCGTCGACTCGCGGACGTTGGGTTCGCGATTGACGACACGGGACACGGTCTTGATGGAGACGCCGGCGAGCGATGCCACGTCGTCGATTGTCGGTCTCGCCATCGTTTCGCCGGTTCGCGTGTCTGCCTCGTGTCGACACCCTAGAGCGTTGGCGACAGCGGTGTCAATCCGCAGGCGCCGTCGCCGGCAGCCGTTGCGGACGGGCCGGTTTGACGGATGACAACGCTGTCATCTAGTATGGCGGCCGATGGGTGCCGGAATTCAAGCCGTGCGGGGTACGGGCCGGGTTCGCCGGTTCGGCCTCAGCGTGTCGGCCGTCGCGCTGATGTCGGCGCCTGCGGCCGCCGAGGTCGTCTGGGCCGTGAACGTCGGCGGCGACGCCTACGTCGGCAGGGACGGCACCGTCTACGCGGCCGACGCCTCGGTTGCCGGGGGCGAGATCGGGGCGCTCGCTGCCGTCAAAGGCTCGCAGGACGCCGAGCTGTACCGCAGCTATCGCAGAGGCGACGTATCCGTCGCCCGCGCGCTTGCCGACGGCCGTTACGACCTGAGCCTGCACTTCGCCGAACCGGACGACATCCCGGGCGGCTCGCGCGTTTTCGACGTCGTCGTCGAGGACCGGCTCAGGGTCGACGATCTCGATGTCGTGGCATGGCGCGACGGCAGGGCTCACTCGGCGCTGACGGTGACCGTGCCCGGCGTGCACGTGTCGGACGGGGAGCTGAACGTCGATTTCGACGCGAGCGCCGGCGCTCCCGTGTTGAGCGCGATGGCCGTGCGCCGCGCGCAACCGCCGGCGGCCGGATGGGAGCTGGCATGGAGCGACGAATTCGATTATGCGGGCGCGCCGGATGCGGCCCGATGGAACGTCGACGTCTGGCCGGCTCGCGTGGTCAACGACGAAGATCAGGCCTACACCGCCGATCCGCGTAACCTCCGGGTCGAGGACGGTTTTCTCGTCATCGAGGCGCGCCGCGAAGGGCTGGACGAGGCGGAGTACACGTCGGCCCGCATCCACACGCGCGGTAAAGGCGACGTCCTCTACGGCCGCATCGAAGTGCGGGCGCTGTTGCCGCGGGGCCGGGGTACCTGGCCCGCCATCTGGATGCTGCCGAGCGACCCGTTTCGCTACGCGACACGATGCGAAAAAGGCGATGCCTGGCAGGGCAGCGCCGAGTGCGACGCCTGGCCGAACTCGGGCGAGATCGACATCATGGAGCACGTCGGTTACCGGATGGGCCACGTCCACGGCACCGTGCACAACGAGGCCTACTACTGGGCCAATCAGGAGCAGCGCAAGGGCCGTGTGATTCTCGGCGACGTGGACACGGCGTTTCACGTCTATGCACTCGAGTGGTCGCCCGAACGGCTCGACGTTTTCGTCGACGACACCCTCTACTTCACCTACGTCAACGAACGGGACGGCTGGCGGTCCTGGCCCTACGACCATCCGTTCCACGTCATCCTGAACGTCGCAGTCGGCGGCACGTGGGGCCGGGCCGGCGGGCCGATCGACGACAGCGTGTTCCCGCAGAAGATGCTCGTCGATTACGTCAGGGTCTACAGCCCGGACGCGGGGGCGGACCGTTAGGCCGGTCCCGTACCCGCCGTCCGCTCGTGTGCGCGGACGCCTGTGGTACATTGCCCGTCTTCCGAGAACCGGGAACAGGGGCCTACCATGAAGAGCGTAACGAGCCTGGTCGTACTGGCCACGGCCCTCGTATTTTCGCAGTTTGCCGCGGGGCCGGCTCTCGCCGGCGAACAGAAGTCGATCCTGGTCACGGGCGCGAGTACGGGCATCGGCCGAAATATGACGGAGAGGCTGGCGAAAGAGGGCTTCTTCGTCTACGCAGGTGCGCGCAAGGCGAACGACCTGGCGGAACTGGACGCCATCGACAACGTCAGGGGCGTCCGGCTCGACGTCACGAGCCAGGCGGACGTCGACGCGGCGGTCGATTTCGTCCGCTCGGAGGGCCGCGGGCTGTGGGCGCTCGTGAACAACGCCGGCGTCGCGACCCAGGCCCCGGTGGCGGCCGTCACGGACGATGAGATCGACTTCGTTTTCGGCGTCAACGTAACGGGCGTCGTGCGCGTGACGCGCGCATTCATTCCGCTCGTTTCGAAGAGCCGGGGCCGCATTGTCACGATCGGCTCGATCGCGGGGATCCGCTCGGGCCCACGCGGTTCCGTCTACAGCATGAGCAAGCACGCGGTAGAGGCTTTCACCGACTCGCTGGCCGCCGAGATGGCCGAGGCGGGCGTGCAAGTCAGCATCATCGAGCCGGGCGCCTACAAATCCCGCATTCGGCGCAATGCGATAGCGCGCATGACGAGCGATCTCGAAGCGGCGGGCGGTACCGTGACCGACGAGATGCGCGAGTGGGGGAAACAGTTGGCCGAGAGAGAACTCGCACTCGACGAGCCTGACGACGTTTCGGCGGCGCTGTTGCACGCCGTGACCGCCGACGTCGCGCTGCGCCGTTACCTCGTGACGCCGAACGCCGAGCAGGCGGACGGGACGGTACGGGCGCTGGTCCGGGAACTGGTCGAGCTCAACGAGTGGGAACAGAACGGCTTCAGTCGTGACGAACTCGTCGAGATGCTGGATCGGGAACTGGCTTCGCCGGCTTCGCTGGCTTCGCCGTAGGAGGGCCTTCAGGCCCGACCGCATCCGTAGGAGGGCCTTCAGGCCCGATCACGGGGCGCGTCGGGCTGGTTTTCCGGCGCCGCTTCCGCGAACGCGGGCAGCTCGTTGCAGTGGTCGGCGACGGCGACGAGTCCCGGGAACGCATCGAGCGGTACGTCGAAGCGCCGCGCATTGTACATCTGCGGCACGAGGAATACGTCGGCGAGTGTCGGCCGGTCGCCGTACACGAATTCGCCATCGGGCGCGTAGTTCGCGAAAGTCTCGGCCGGGCGAAACCCTTCGTGGATCCAGTGGACGTACCAGGCCCGGACGTCCGCATCGCGGTGCCCGAGTTCCGCTTGCAGATACTGCATCACGCGCAGGTTGTTGAGCGGGTGGATGTCGCAGGCGATCGACAGGCAGAACGAGCGGATGCGCGCCCGCGCGCCGGCCGCGGCGGGCAGAAGCGGAACGTCCGGATAGGTCTCCTCGAGGTACTCGAGGATCGCCATCGACTGGCCGATCGCGACGTCGCCGTCCTCGAGGAACGGCACGAGCATCTGCGGATTCCTCGCACGGTACGCATCGCCGCGATGCTCGGCGACGCCCGGCGCGAGCGACACGGGCACGATCTCGTGCCCGAGCCCCTTGAGATTCAGCGCGATGCGTACGCGGTACGCGGCCGACGATCGCCAGTAGCTGTATAAGCTGATCGCCACCTCAGGGATCGTACTTCACGATCGTCTGCTCGATCGTACCGAAGATCGATGCGCCGCCGGCGTCGTTCATCTCGATCCGGATGCAGTCGCCGAACTGCATGAACGGGGTCGACGGCTCGCCGTCGTCGATCGTCTCGATCGTGCGCATCTCGGCGATGCAGGAGTAACCGACGCCGCCGTCGGCGATCGGTTTGCCCGGACCGCCGCCGAGCTTGTTGGAGATCGTGCCGGAGCCGATCAGCGAACCCGCGACCAGCGGTCGCGTCTTCGCGGCGTGCGCCACGAGTCGGCCGAAGTGGAACGTCATGTCGAGGCCCGCGTCGGGCTTGCCGAACGGCTCGCCGTTGAGCGTCGACAGCAAGGGCAGGTGGAGTTTGCCCTCCCACCAGGCATCGCCGAGTTCGTCGGGCGTGACCGCGACGGGCGAAAACGCGCTCGACGGCTTGGACTGGAAAAAGCCGAAGCCTTTGGCGAGTTCGCCCGGAATCAGGTTTCTGAGCGAAACGTCATTGACGAGCGTGATCAGACGGATGTGGCCCAGCGCATCCTCCGCCGATACGCCCATCGGCACGTCGCCGGTGATCACGACGACCTCGGCTTCGAAATCGATGCCCCAGGCCTCGTCGGCCACCGGAATGTCGTCGCGCGGGCCGAGGAACGAGTCGGAGCCCCCCTGGTACATGAGCGGGTCCGTCCGGAAGCTCTCGGGCATCGCCGCGCCGCGCGCCTGGCGCACGAGTTCGACGTGGTTGACGTAGGCGGAGCCGTCGGCCCACTGGTACGCGCGCGGCAGCGGCGACGCGCAGGCGGCCTGGTCGAAGGGCTTACCGTCGCCGGCGTTGACGCGGGCGTACAGCGCCTCGAGGGCAGGGCGGACGGCGTCCCAGTCGTCCAGCGCCGATTGCAGCGTCGTAGGAGCGGCTTCAGCCGCGATCGCGGCCGTCGTAGGAGGGCCTTCAGGCCCGATCGCGGCCGTCGTAGGAGGGCCTTCAGGCCCGATCGCAGCCGTCGCAGGAGGGCCTTCAGGCCCGATCGCGGCTGAAGCCGCTCCTACGGACGCGCACAAATACCGCTCGAGGTCCTGCGACACGACGGCGAGCCGGCCGTCGCGGCCGTCTTTCAAGGAAGCAAGTTTCATCTAATCTTCGCCTCGAAATTCCAGTTCGTGCAGCCACGCGGCGTGCCGCGGCGCCTTCTTCGTCCGGCTCCACTCCTCGAGCATCGCCGGGGCGACCCGCTTGAGTTCGTCGACCTGTTCCTGTGTGTGCGTGTTGGCCACGAGTTCGAGCCGGTGGCCGTTCGGATCGAAGAAGTAGATCGACTGGAAGATACCGTGGTTGGTCGGTCCGATCACCGCGAGCCCTTGCGCCTCGATATGCGCTTTGGCGGCGAGCAGGGCGTCGTAGTCCTCGACCTCGAACGCGATATGCTGCACCCATTCCGGCGTGTTGCGGTCCCGGTCCATTTCGGGCTGAGTCGGGAGCTCGAAGAAAGCCAGCACATTGCCCATGCCGCAGTCGAGGAACACGTGCATGTAGGGATCGGGCTCTTTCGTCGACGGTACGCGATCTTCGGCGAAGGCGACCGTGAAGTCCATGTTCAGCACACGCTGGTAGAAGTCGACCGTTTCCTTCGCGTCCCTGCAACGATAGGCGACGTGATGAATGCGTTTGAGCTCCATAGCCGTTCCTTGAGTCTAGGCG
>JAKSCZ010000535.1 GCA_022360335.1 Pseudomonadota bacterium | reverse complement strand
CGAGCCGCTCGACGGTCTGCGCTTCAGCGTCGACTACTTCGACATCGAGCTGACCAACAAGGTCAACACCCTGACGGTCCAGGAGACGATCAACCTCGTTGCCGACGGCGTTGCGCTGCCTCCGGGTGTCGAAATCGTTCGCGGCGCAACCCTGCCGGGCGGCGTGCCGGGTGTAATCGACTTCATCACGAAGCCGTTTGCCAACCTGTCGTCGCAGTCGATCAAGGGCTTCGACGTCCGCGGTCACTACGACTTCGAGACGGACAATGCAGGCGATTTCGCGATCAACCTCGATTACTCGCAGATCGACGAGTTCTCGGAGATCACCATTCAGGGTCAGCCGCGCGTCGAGTTCGCCGGTCAATCGGTCGGCGCACCGAAGTATCAGGCTGCTCTGAACCTGCGCTGGATGTACGGCGACTGGACGGTCAACACGATCTCGCGCTTTATCGACAGCCACGGTACGGATACCCAGCAGTGGGACAGCTACAATCGCCATGACATGACGATCAATTACCTGACGTCGTGGGACGGTTCGATCACCCTGGGTGTTCGTAACATCGCCGATGAGGATCCGATCCTCGAGAACGGCACGACGTGGGAAGACACGCCGGGACTGTGGCTCTACGACGTAGCCGGCCGTACGATCTTCGCGAGTTACAAGCACGAGTTCTGATCAAGGACTCGTTATGTCGACGTTTGCCAGTTGACGTAGCACAATCGAGGCTCCGGGGGGTTGCTCCCGGAGCCTTTTTTTTCAGGTGGATTGTTGGCAATGGAACGAATCAACCTCGCATTCGCGACGCCGCTCTATCGGGTTACGCTGGAAGGCGTCGATCAGCTGAACGTGTCTCTCGAGAAGCTGATCCTCTCGCTCGAAGACGCCGGGCACAGGAAGAAGAACTCACCGCAGGCGATGCCGGACGCGGTGTTCGAAAGCGAGTTCGATTTTCTCAAGCGTTCGGAACCGGAGGTCAGGCAGCTGCGCGACCTGCTGTATGCCGCGCTTGCGTCGTTCGTCAAGGAGATCAACGGCTTTACGGACGAAGAGCTCGCGAAACTCAAATTCAACAACCATGCCTGGTTTCACGTGACGCGCAGCGGCGGCTACTTCCAGGCGCACAATCATCCGAACGCCTCGTGGAGCGTCGTCTACTACATCAATCCGGGCGATCCGGAACCGAAGAACGAGAAAGCGGCCGGCCACATCGTGTTCCACGATCCGCGGCCGCAGGCATCGTGCTACCAGGACGCTGCCAACAGCCGCATGAGAAGGGAGTTCTCGTATTCGGGAATACGTATCCGGCCGGTTGCGGGCGAACTGCTGATCTTCCCGTCCTACGTATTGCATCACGTCGAGCCTTACGAAGGCGATATTCCCCGCGTTAACGTCGCATCGAATTTCTGGTTCTACCTGTGACGGACCGTCTCTCACCCGAGCAGTGGTCGGACTATTGGCGGGCCGGCTCGATTACGACGTTCATGGGACGTTTCGCCAATAACTACGACGGCGTCGTGCTCGAGTTCTGGCGGAAAGTGTTCGACGCGTTGCCGCACGGATCCAGGATTGTCGACCTGGCGACGGGGAACGGCGCACTGGCCTTGCTCGCGTCGCAATACAGCGAAGCACGGGATGCGAAGTTCGAGCTCACCGGTGTCGACTTCGCGGCGACGGATCCGAAAGAAACATTACAGAACCTCGGCATCGGCTCGGCCCTTGAGCGCATTCGCTTTCTTACCTCGACCCGCATCGAAGAGACCGGCCTGCCCGACCGCGGATTCGACCTGGTGTGTAGCCAGTTCGGATTCGAGTACGCTGCGAGGGAGCCCGCGGTTCGTGAAGCCGTCCGTTTGATGGCCGACGGCAGGTCCGTATTTGCCGTCATGCTGCACCGCGAGGATTCGGCGGTTGTGGCGCAGGCCCGGGAGGGGGTACGCCAGACCCTTCAGTGCCGCAATTCGGGGATAGTGGAAGCCGCGAAACGCCTTCTCGAAGTCCTCGATGCCGCGCGGGCACGCGGTGAAAATCCCGCGGGCAGCGAGGCATGCGAAGAACGGCGCACCGAACTCAATCGCATCACCGGGAAGCTCCACAACGCGCAGTCGCAATACGAGGATCCCGGGCAGCTCGCCTGGTACATGGGAAGCGTCATGGCACTGTTCAGTTCCGTACGATCCGGCGACCTGAGTACCGGGGAAAAAATGCAACGTATGGACGAGATCGATGCGGAAGCCGTACGGTACGTGGAGCGCATGCGTGACTTGATGGCGTCCGCTCTGTCGCAGGGTGAAATCGATGCGCTGGCCGAAGAACTGGAGGAGAAGGGTTTGACCGTCGATTATTCGGAGAACGTCGAGTTCGAAGGCAAACCGTTTTGTCATGCCCTGATCGCCGTGAGATAATCGATGAACTTTTCGGAGCTGTACGGTCTGAACACCTAATGCACATCGCTTTGGACGGGGAGAGCGGAAATGAAGTTTGTCACACTAATCGCAGCCGCCGTGGGTTGCCTGTTGCTTCTTTCCATGACGGGCTGCGCCACGACCGAGGACGGTAAGCTGTACTCCTATGGCGAGCAGGGTGAAGTCATCGTCGGCAGCCGCATTCGCAGGACGGCCGAGCAGGCGGAAGACGGGGCTACCCCCGTACGGGTTTTTAACCGCGACGAGATGAAACGCACGGGCGCTCGCAGCGTCGGCGGTTTCGTCGGTGGCGGCGAATTCTAGAAGCGGTCCCGAAAACGCTCGTGGTCGCCGAAACGCGGCTCGCCGGTGTTGATGCCGCTTGGTTGCCGTAAGGACCGGGATGACGAGCGATACGAACAACGGCGATACGCCCGATTTTTCAGGGCGTATGTTCCTTTACGAGTCTCCCGAACTGCTGTCGAGGCAACGGCATCAGGGAATGGGCCTCGTAAGCGCGACCAGGGATTTCGAGTTTGCACGGGAAGCCACAGGCGTACCGCTCGCAATGACCGAACTGGTTTCGGCGTCGAAAAACTTCCCCGTGGTGTTCGTCGGGGGGAAGAACCCCGGTCTCTCCGTAACGCTCGGCTTCCCGCATCGCGAGAACCTGTTCGTATGCAAAGACGGCAGGTGGGAGCGGGACGCTTACGTGCCCGCCTATCTCGATTGTCATCCGTTCGCGCTGGCGCGTTCGGAGAAGAACGAAGTCGCCCTGGTACTCGACAGGGCATCGGCGCTGATCGGCGAGGATCCGGTCATCCCGTTCTTCGACGGCGATGATCTGTCACCCGAGATGCGAAGCCGGGCGAAGTTCTGCGCCCAGTTCGACGCGGACCAGGCAATGACACAGGCGTTCTGCCGGCGTGTGGAAGAGCTGGGACTGCTGTCCACCCAGGCCGCGTTCTACGGGCGGGAAGGGTCGGATGGCGGAGAACAGGAGCTGGCCGAGTACCTCGCGGTCGATGCGGGAAAGCTCGCGGCGCTCGACAAGGACCTCGTCCATGAGCTGCATGCGAACGGGTACCTGTCGTACATTTATGCGCACCTCTTCTCGCTCGAGAACTGGGCCCGCATGGCGGATCGTCTGTACCGCTAGCGCGGAACCGGCTCACCGAGCATCAGCGCACGCACGAAACGCACGGGCGGCGAGCCGTAGGACAATACCTGGTCGTGGTAGCGGCGTAGCGTGAACTCGTCGCCCCAAAGCTGCTCGATCTCCGCTCGCAGGTCGGCATGCTCCTGGTAGCCGACGAAATAGGTCGACAGCTGCGCGGACGTGAGCTGCGCGCGCACCCACTTGCCGGCCGCCTCGCGCTCTTCCTGGAAGCCGCCTTCGACCATGAGCTTCATCGCGGCGTCGCGCGTCATGCCGTCGACATGGATGGCGGAGTCGATGATCGCGTTCGTTACCGCGCGCAGGTACCACTTCAACGTGATCAGTTTCTGTAGCGGATCCCTCTCCTGGTACCCCGCCTCGATCATCATCTGCTCGGCGTACACTTCCCAGCCTTCGACGAACGGACCCGACCACAGAACGCTGCGCAACACCGACGGATAGCGATTCGACAGCGAGAGCTGCAGGTAGTGGCCCGGCACGCCCTCATGGATCGTCAGGTCCTGCATCGAGTAGAGGTTGTACTCGCGCAGGAAGGATTCGACCTGGGCTTCGGTCCAGTCGTCCGGCAACGGCGCCACGGCGTAGAAAGCGGGCTGGCCCTTGTCGAGCGGCCCCGGCGGGCTGAGGTAGGCCACCGAGACGCCGCGCTGGAACTCCGGCATGACGATGATCTCGACGGGTTCCTCGGGCATTGTGACGATGTTGTGCTCGACGACGAAGTCCGTGGCCTCCTGCAACTGCCGTTTCGCGACTTCGACGATGCCGTCGCGCGGCGGCAGGCTGCGGTACGCTTGCTCGAGCGCGGCGCGAACGATTGCCTGTTTGTAGGCCTCGTCCGGATCGTCGGGCAGGGCGGTCATCGGATACTTGTCGAGGTAGACGAGCCTGGCGACTTCGAACATCTCGTTACGCACGTGTTGGTACTCGCGCTCGGCGCGGGCCGTGATCTCCTTACGGGACAACGGCGAGTTCAGGGCGAACGCGAGTTTCGCATCGTAGAGCCCGGCACCGACGCGAAAGTCGCCGTTGGCGCGCGGCAGCAATTCCTCTTCGAGCCAGGTCTGGTGTTCGGCGATGGCGTCGCTCGCCGTTGCAATCGCCGCCTCGAGGCGCGCACGCCGTTCGGGCGCCAGCGTATCCATATGCGGCGCGCTCATGTTGTCGATGATCGAGTTGAGCCCGGGTT
>JAKSCZ010000468.1 GCA_022360335.1 Pseudomonadota bacterium | reverse complement strand
GGCGCTGGCCGCGCAGGCCTGTGTCGAACGCGGTGCGCAGATCATCGACATCAACATGGGCTGCCCGGCGAAAAAGGTGTGCAGGAAAGCCGCAGGGTCGGCACTGCTGCGCAACGAGAAACACGTCGCCGATATTCTCAACACGGTCGTCGGCGCCGTCGACGTCCCGGTAACGCTCAAGTACCGCACGGGCTGGGACGCCCGGCACCGCAACGCCGTCCGCATCGGCAAGATCGCACAGGACGCGGGCATTCAATCGCTCGCCATTCACGGCCGCACTCGCGAGGACCGGTACGGGGGCGACGCGGAATACGAAACGATTGCGCGCGTCAAGGAAAGCGTCGACATTCCGGTCATCGCCAACGGCGACATCGCGACACCTGAGAAGTCGCTTGAAGTTCTGCGTCTAACGAATTGCAACGGAGTGATGATCGGCAGGGCTGCGCAGGGCCGTCCGTGGATCTTCCGGGAACTCGGAACGCTGCTCGATCCGCATGCGCAAATACCATATCTGGTAAAAAGTGAATTGCGTGATATTATGCTCGGCCACCTGGACGAACTGCACCGGTTTTATGGGGAACGTACCGGCGTCCGCGTGGCCCGCAAGCATCTGACCTGGTACTGCGAGAACCTGGAAAACGCCGACGAATTCCGGCATCAGGTGGTGCGTGTCGACAGCGCTCGAGAGCAAATAGAATTGACGAAGCTGTACTTCCTGGGGATTGACGGACGTGGCAAAGAAGAAGAACAGGAAATCGAAATTCAAAGCCAACAAAAAGCCGCTCTGTAAACACACCGAAGACGCACTGAACCAGTATTTCGCCTCGCTCAACGGGGACCGTCCCGGCGATCTCTACGATCTCGTCATCGGCGAAGTCGAGCGGCCGCTCTTCGAGGCCGTCATGAACTACACGCAGGGAAACCAGAGCCGGGCTGCCGGCATCCTCGGCATCAACCGCGGTACCCTGCGCAAGAAACTCAGAAGCTATTCGATCATCCAGTAAACTCCTTCGGAATTTCGCATGTTCAATGTAAGACGCGCGCTCGTCAGCGTTTCCGACAAGCGTGGACTCGTCCCTTTCGTACAGGGCCTCGCCGGGCTCGGCGTCGAAATACTGTCGACGGGCGGCACCTGCCGGCGGTTGCGCGAGGCCGGCCTCGCGGTCATCGAAGTCTCCGAAAAGACGGGCTTTCCCGAGATCATGGACGGTCGCGTCAAGACGCTGCACCCGGTCATTCACGGCGGCCTGCTCGGGCGCCGCGGCACCGACGAGGCCGTCATGGACGAACACGGAATCGAGCCGATCGACCTGCTGGTCGTCAACCTCTACCCGTTCGAGCAGACGATTGCGCGTGAGGACGCAACGATCGACGACGCGATCGAGAATATCGACATCGGCGGCCCTGCCATGATCCGGGCGGCGAGCAAGAACCACGACGGCGTCGCCGTCTGTGTCAGCCCCGACGATTACGACGACATTCTCGCCAGGCTCGGGAACGACGGGCTGTCGCTCGGGGACCGGCGCCGGCTCGCGGCCAAGGCCTACGCGTACACGGCGAGCTACGACACGGCGATCACCCGGTATCTTTCCGGCGCGCTCGGCGGCGACATCCTCGGGGAGCGATTCCTGTACTCGGGCGGTATCTCGGAACGTCTGCGCTATGGGGAGAACCCGCACCAGGAAGCGGCTTTCTACGTCGATCAGCGGGCCGCGCCCGGCTCCCTGGCGACGGCGAAGCAGCTGCAGGGCAAGGCGCTCTCGTACAACAACATCGCCGACGGCGATGCCGCGCTCGAATGTGTGAAGCAGTTCGAGGCTCCGGCCTGTGTCATCGTCAAGCACGCCAATCCCTGCGGCGTCGCCGTCGCCGAAAGCAGCCTGGCGGCCTACGAGAAGGCATTCCGGACCGACCCGACGTCGGCATTCGGCGGAATCATCGCGTTCAACCGGCCGCTCGATGCCGGGACGGCAGCGGCGATCATCGCGAAGCAGTTCGTCGAGGTCGTCATCGCGCCGGAGGTCGAACCGGCTGCGCTCGCGGCGTGCTCGGCGAAGAAGAACCTGCGGGTGCTGGAGACGGGCGACTGGTCATCCGCAGGAGGAGCTTCAGCCCCGAATATCGCGCCTGAAGGCGCTCCTACGGACCCGACCGCGGCGGTAGGAGGGGCTTCAGCCCCGAATGTCGCGCCTGAAGGCGCTCCTACGGGATCGACGTCCGGATTCGATTTCCGGAAGGTCTCGGGCGGCCTGCTCGTGCAGACCTCGGACCAGGGCACGGTATCCGGGTCCGATCTCGAGGTAGTCACCGCGAAGGCGCCGACGGCGGCGCAGATTCGGGACATGCTGTTCGCGTGGACCGTCGTCAAATACGTCAAGTCCAATGCCATCGTCTTCTGCAAGGACGGCATGACGATCGGTATCGGCGCGGGCCAGATGAGCCGCGTCTACTCGACCAGGATCGCCGCCATCAAGGCGGCCGACGAAGGGCTCGAGGTCGAGGGCTCGGTCATGGCCTCGGATGCGTTCTTCCCGTTCCGCGACGGCATCGACGCCGCGGCCGAGACGGGTATCTCGGCCATCATCCAGCCGGGCGGTTCGATGCGTGACGAAGAGGTCATCGCGGCCGCGGACGAACACGGCCTGGCGATGGTCTTCACGGGCATGCGACACTTCCGGCACTAGCGTAGGAGGGCCTTCAGGCCCGACATTCGGGGCTGAAGCCCCTCCTACAGACTGCATCGGGGGTAACTATGAAGGTCTTGATCATCGGTTCCGGCGGCCGCGAACACGCGCTCGCCTGGAAATGCGCCCGGGCGGCCGGCGTCGAAGAGGTGCTCGTCGCGCCCGGCAATGCGGGCACTGCACGCGAAGACAAGACCCGCAACGTCGCGCTTTCGTCCGACGACATCGAAGGGCTCGCCGAACTCGCCCGCCGGGAAGACGTCGCGCTGACGATCGTCGGCCCCGAAGCGCCGCTGGTCGCCGGCATCGCCGACCGCTTCGGCGAACTCGGCCTGCCCTGCTTCGGCCCGACGGCCGCCGCCGCGCAGCTCGAAGGGTCGAAGGCGTTCAGCAAGGACTTCCTGGCGCGCCACGGCATACCGACGGCGCGTTACCGCAGCTTCACCGAACTCGAGCCCGCACTCGAGTACATCCGCGAGCACGGCGCACCGATCGTCGTCAAGGCCGACGGACTTGCCGCGGGCAAGGGCGTCATCGTCGCGCACACGCTCGAGCAGGCCGAACGAGCGGCGGCGGACATGCTCGAAGGCGGCAGTTTCGGCGAGGCCGGCGCCCGCATCGTCGTCGAGGAGTTCCTGAGAGGCGAAGAGGCGAGCTTCATCGTCGTCACGGACGGCGACGCGATCCTGCCGCTGGCGACGTCTCAGGACCACAAGGCGCGCGACGAAGGCGACGTCGGCCCGAACACGGGCGGCATGGGCGCCTATTCGCCGGCGCCGGTCGTCACCCCCGAGGTCGAGGCGCGCATCATGGACAGCGTGATCCGGCCGACGCTCGAGGGCATGAAGGCCGACGGCCGCCCCTACCTCGGCTTCCTGTATGCGGGTCTCATGATCGCGCCCGACGGCACGCCCAGGGTGATCGAGTTCAACTGCCGCATGGGCGACCCGGAGACGCAGCCGATCCTGGCACGCCTCAAATCGGACCTCGTCGATATCTGCCTGTCCGCGCTCGCAGGCGATCTTCGCGAGCGCACGGCCGTCTGGGATACGCGCGCCTCGCTCGGCGTCGTCATGGCCGCGGGCGGCTACCCCGGAAGCTACGCCAGGGGCAAGATCATCTCGGGGCTCGAGAGTGCCGACAGCGACACCCAAAAGGTCTTCCACGCCGGCACCGGCACGGACGGCGGCGACGTCACGACCAGCGGCGGCCGCGTGCTTTGCGTCGTCGGGCTCGGCGAGTCGGTTGCCGCCGCAGCGCGCGACGCGTACGCCGCCGTCGACAAGATCGACTGGGAAGACGCGTACTTTCGCCGCGACATCGGACATCGCGCGATCGCGCGGGAGACGTAGGCCCTCGCCGTGCTGACCGCGGGCGAGGCGCTCGAGACGATCCTGGCGGCGATGCCGGAATCGGCGATCGAATCCGTCGACGCGGCCGGGTCCACGGGACGCGTGTTGCGGCAGCGCGTGATCGCGGAACGCGATCAGCCGCCGTTCGATCGCGTCACGATGGACGGCATCGCGATCGCGCATGCCGATTACGCGCGAGGCGTCCGGGCCTTCCCGATCCAGGGCAGGCAGCTGGCCGGCGAGCCGGCCATGACACTCGGGCCCGGGCATTGCATCGAGATCATGACCGGCGCGGCGCTGCCCGACGGAGCGGACTGCATCGTTCCGGTCGAACGCATTGCCGTCGCTAACGCCGCGGCGACGCTCGAAGGCGGCTACGACGCCAGTGCCGGACAGTTCATTCACCCGCGCGCGTCGGACCACGCCGCCGGCGCCGAACTCCTGGTACCCGGCAAGCGGATCGCCGCGCCGGACGTCGCCGTCATTGCGTCCGCCGGGCTGACCTCGGTCGAGGTCAGCGCAGCGCCCGCGATTCGTATCGT
>JAKSCZ010000193.1 GCA_022360335.1 Pseudomonadota bacterium | reverse complement strand
TTTTCCCACAGAGCACTCGCAGGTTCCAGACGGCCTTGACGAACGGATACTTAATACGCGCAACGATATACCGACCAAGATCAGAGCCGGACGAAAGACTAGTATCAAGAATCGCCAAGCCAGCAGAAAAATGTCCTAGCGCTTTCGCAACTTCAAAATGTCTAATACTCTCCTCTATGTTGCTACGGACGCCCCAGCCAATCTCATATGCTTTCCCTAAGTCGTATGCCGCAGGTGCAAATCCTTTTGATAAGGCGATTCTCAGGTGATGAATACACGTCGCCATGTCCCCATTTTCCGTACAAACCCACGCGTAGACCCAGTGGGCGTATGCAGAGTCGCATAGCATGCCTCTTTTGGCCCACTCTTCAGCACAAGCAATCCGCTGATGCGTCACGATGCTCTTATTCAAATACATGTGCGCGATCGCGGCGGCTGCATCACCATTATCATTCAATGCCGCCTTTTCAAGCTCTTTCAGTGCAGTCCGCAAGTCCAACGCATATGATTCTCGCGCTAAAGTCAGTTCTTCAGGAATTGCTATCAGTCGCAACGGCTCGTCAAACTTCACTTCATCCGCCAACATTTTCAGCAAAACCCTTATGGAGCACGCCTGTCAACGAACGGCCGTCAACGCTCGAGACAGCGCGATTTGACGCGAGATCTGCTGCCCAGCTAGATATGAGATCTGTATTTCCAATTGAACCCCTGCTGAATATGGCGCCACAATCTGGCTCCCTTGTGCAATTCCGGTCAGAACGGCATCGTGAAGGGCAACGCGTTCGGCTGCCGATGCTGCGTGCAGCCCACGTGTCGCTCTGTACACAGCAAATGCTGTACGGATCTTATCACCGTACATCAGCGCCCCATACCCCAGGCCTTGTCCTGCAACGAGTATTGATACTGACGAAACCGCGACAGCATTCGCAGTATCCGCTACGACGTCGTCTACTTCTTGGATATTCCCAAGCAATTCGTTCCGATGACTCTCTGCAATTACGTCAGGATTTCCGAAGTCGAGACCCGACGCACTATCGTAGCCAGTCGATCCCAGAGTTGATTCATAGGCCTTTTGACTGATAAAGCGATTCCACTCGCGTTCAAACGCCGCTTTTCTTTCTGCCTCCAACAAGTTTGCCCTGTCTTGCTCCCCGTTTTCCTGATTGAGCGCTTGACTAAATGCTCCAGTCATCGCCCCATTCGCGAACTTCCCTCCGCTTAACTTGGACGCAGTACCTCCTATCGCCGCTCCAATCGCCACACGTCGCCAGCTGAATCCGTTGCTGTTCTTATGGATGTAGTTGCTATTGTTGAATGTCGATGAGGCTGCAGTCAGCCCTGCCGAGGCGAATCCGTGCCCGAACTTGCCGCCCTGCAAGACAGACGTGATGCCCCCAATCGTTCCGTGCACGAGGATCTTTGCCGCATAGAGCCCCGCAGAGAAATCGGTCGCGAGCTTGCCGAACCAGGTACTTCCCACGTAAGAGAAAGCACCGGCACTCAGTCCGGAAATGATCCCGGTCAGGAACCCGTCGCTAAGATCTGCGCCGGCCATCAGTGCATCGAGTGTTCCTGCCACCGTAAACAACGCTGTAACAGCAAACAACGAAATGCTCTCCACCCCGGCCACGACAGCCATGGCAAATAGCGTGAAAACAAACTCCCCACTCGGATCGGTGGCATTCAATGGATTATTCCACACGTAAGAGTAGCGGTTGTGGCTCTGCGTGTTGGTGGGGTCCTGTACGAAGTTGTCCGACTGCAGGAAACGCCCCAGGAACGGGTCGTAGATCCGGCCGTTCATATGCACGATGCCGACGCTGTCGACCATCTCGTGCCCGGTGAACCCGCGCGTCGTCCGGCTCGAGTCGAA
>JAKSCZ010000606.1 GCA_022360335.1 Pseudomonadota bacterium | reverse complement strand
GTCATGCGCCGCCTTCCCGGGCCCTAGTCCGCCTTCAGGTGCTGGATCACTTTGTCGTCGCAGTAGGTCTCGCTGTCGAACACGAGCCGCTCCTGCATGAGCTGTAGCTGGTGTACGAGGAACATCAGGAAGATCGAGATCAGCAGCGCGATGAAGGTCGAGTTGAATGCGACGCCGAGGCTCTGCGTCACGCCTGCGATATCGCCTTTCACGGCCTTGTCCGCCTGTGCGAGCGCTTCGCCGATGCCGCGCACGGTACCGATGAAACCGATCGACGGGATGGCCCAGGAGATGTAGCGGATCATCGCGAGCTCCGATTCGAGGCGCTCGGCTTCCGACTCGCAGATCGTGTGCGTACTGCTCGACACGTCCTGGATACTGCGCGTCGATGCGAATCGCCGCAATGCGTTCAGCAGCGCCCGGGGCAGCAGCATCTGCTGCCGGTCGTCGGGCAGCGCCTGGACCTGCCGCGCAAACTCGCGCGTGTCCTCGGGCAGTATGCGCATCCCTTCAGGCACGGGAATCAGATCGACCTCGAGCAATTTGCGCTCGGCGGAGATCTTGGCGGTCTTGTAGCCCATGATCGCGAGTGCCCAGAACATCAGAACGAAACAGGCTTCCTGCTCGAGGTCCTTGATCAGCACCCAGACGCTGCGTTCGCGCACGTAGTCGGGATCCTGCCCGGCGAGCAGATTCTGTTCCACGATGACCTCGGCGGCGTTCGGCCGCACCACGGACACGTAAAATGCATGCACGATGATGATCGCAATGATCAGTGCAAACAGCTGATAAACGAATTCGACCGGGATGTTCTTCTTGTTCATGCAACGGGGCTCAACTCATCAAATGTCCGTGGGAAACGGGATCGACTGCTCGAAGCGCACCTCCTGCGTCGGATCGAAATCGTCTTCTTCGATCTCCGTATAGTCCTGGTCGAGGCCGAGGAGCTCCTCGATCTCCTCGTCAGTGACTTGCTCTTCGGGCGCGGGCGTCTCTTCCTGCGCATCGTCGTTCGGTGCGGCGTCCTGCGCCCACGCGGCCGGCGCGCCGACGATCAACAGCAAGATCGATAGTTGTAGCGGGTGCATACACCTGACCTCCAGCGTCGGGACTTATGGCTTTGACTACCTCCGCAGCCGATTGTCGCACGAAATTTCGCTAGTCCGCGAAACGCGCGACGCGAAAGCCGACGTCGGGCCGCGCTTGCGAGCTGAAGTCCCGGTAGCTGAGCCGCAGCTCGGTCCGGCCGGCGTGCCGCCAGCTCGAGCCGCGCACGACGCGGCTCGAGCCGCGCTGCGGCCCGGTCGGGTCGACCACGGGCGTCGTGATGCCGGGCGTCGGCACCGTGTAGTAGTCGTTGACCCATTCGGCGACGTTGCCGCCGCCGTCATGGATGCCGAGCGCATTCGGCCCGAAGCTGCCGACGGGGGCGGTGGATGCGTAACCGTCGTCGTAGGCGGGAAGTATCGACGGCACGAGTTCGAGCGCGGAACGGTCCGCGAAGTTGCCGCTTTCCTTCGGCGGCGGCCACTTGGCGCCCCAGGGAAACTTGCGCGGCCGGCTCTGCCCGGCGTAGCGGACGGCCAGCGCCCACTCCGCCTCCGTCGGCAGACGATAGCCGTCGGTCAGCGGGTAGACGGGCACCCACTCCCCGAATTCGCTCCGGTAGGCCGGCGTGCGCCCCTCGCGCCGGCTGAGCCAGTTGCAGTACTGGATGGCATCGCCCCAGGTGACGCCCGCAACGGGATTGTTGTCGGCGGCCAGTGACGGGTGCAGGCTCGCACCGGAATCGTGGCTTGCCCGGAATGCGGCGAACTCCTTGTTCGTCACTTCGTTGACGCTGATCAGGAACGGCCGCGTGATCGCGACCGGCACGATGACCTCGTTGGCCCGGCGACCCACTTCGGCGCGCGAGGCGCCCATCGTGAACGTCGCCGGCTCGACGCGCCGCAGGGTTTGTCCCGCGGGCGACTTGAGCGTCTGCGCAACGCGGTCGCGGGCGATCGCCTCGAGCGAACGCAGGCCGGCGTTCACGGTCTGAGGGTAGCCCGGACGCGGCGTGATCGTGCGGCGCCAGTCGGCGTAGCCGCCGCGTTTCACCTCGATCGTGTGCGGCGCGGAACTGAGCCGCACGGTCGTCTTGCCCTTACCGCGCGCACGCCCGTCCACGTAGACGGTCGCATCCTCGGGTCGTACGACGACGGTGACCGTGCCGAGCCGCGCGCTCAGGTCCACCGTTATGGATTCGGAGGCGTTCGACTCGAGTCTCAGGTTGCGTTTGGTAACGCCGTAGCCCGCTTTCGACATGCCGATCTCGTAGTCGACGTCCGGCGCCAGGGACAGCGTGATCGGGGACTGTCCCCTGTAACGGCCGTTGACGGTAACGTTGGCGCTGCGCGGAATCGTATTGACGACCAGCCGGGCATCGGCGGGCTGCAACACGATCAACGGCAGGTCCCGCGCCACGTTCGGCTCGGCGACGACCGAGCCGTCCCACGCACTGAAGCCGTCCTTGGCGAGCGACAATTCGTGAACGCCTTCCAGCAGTTCGATCGTCGCAGGCGTCACTCCGACCTGCTCGCCGTTGGCGAGGATACTCGCCCCGGGGGGCTCGGACTCGATCGAGACGTTCGCCCAGCGCGGCACGAGCTGCACACTCAGGGTCTCGAGCAGGTCGAGCCCGGCCATCGTGACGATGCCGGTGAACGGCAGAAAACGTTCGGACTCCACTCTCACGGCGTGTGCGCCGGGCTCGAGCTCGACGGGACCGAACGGCGCCTTGCCCACCCGGCCCTCGTCGACGCTGACGACGGCATCGACGGGCGGCTCGACGCTGACGAGCAGGCGACCCGGCTTCTTTCGCATGCGCAATTCGACCGTCATCGACTGCTCGTCACCGACGACGAACGTCTGCTCGACGTCGAAATAGCCCCGTTTCTCGACCCTGGCCGTGTAACTGCCCTTGCGCAGCAGGGTTCGATTGCCGATCGGCAGCCGGAACCAGCCGCCGTCGATGTCCAGCGCGTCCGGCTCGGGCGGGTCGATCTCGAACTCGACGGACCTGGCGCTGAACAGCAGGTAGGACGAAACCAGCAGTACCGTCAACAGGCCGCCGACGACATACCGCAGCGGGCTCGTGCGCTCCGCCTGAATCTTCGCCGAGGTCTGCGCGGCCCGCGTAAAGGCCGTCGGCGCTATCGCTTCCTCTTCCGGGACCGCGTCTTCCCCGGCCGTCTCGGGCGGCCGCGTCACGTAGGCGCTGTCCTCGAGACGCACGTCGAGAATCAGCTTGTCCTCATCGGCGATCAGCCGGATACGGCTGCCGTAGAATGCCAGCTCGTCGCGGTCGGCGAGGCGGCGGCTCGTCTCGAGCGGCTCGCCGTTCAATTGCAGGGTCGCGGCACGGTCGACGGGTTGCACGAACGGCGCGCCGTCGAGCAGGTCGAGCAGCGCAACGGGTCCGCCGCCCGGTCCGGGCAAACGCAGCTCGCACTCGCTGCCCGTACCGACGCGCAACGGGAGACCCGTGGAATCGACGCGGCGCTCACCCTCCACATCCCTGATGAACAAGCGAGCGGCGCTCAAATCGGCTCCTCGCAGCGGACGACGACGGGATCCATGTCGATTTCGGGGGCCACGCGGAACTCGAGGCGGACGTCCCGGTAACCCGGCCGTGCACCGACGGCAACATACGTCCCCGGACGCAACTCCAGCCGCCGATTCGTGAAGTTGCCGAGCACGCCGACCTTGTAGATCGACACGGACGTCAGGTTGTCGGAAACCAGCTCGACCGCCACCGGCGTCGCGGCGCGTTTGAGCAGACGCGACAGCTCGTCGCGCTGCGCCGCCAGCCGCGGGCCGATGTCGCCCATGCCGGTTACGTCCAGCATGAGCAGCGTCGCCTGTTGCAGGGTGCCCGGCTGCGACAGCCGGTCCGCATCCCGGATGTACTCGTCCAGTCGCTCGTGCAGTGCGCTCATGCGGCGCGCGTTCGACAGCCCCTCCCGGGCGAATTCGAGATTGCCGTCGATCTCGAGGATTTGCTCGTAGGTCGTCACGGCGGCGTCCCAGTGCTCGGCGCGTTCCAGCGATGCCGCTTCGTTCTCGAGCGTCCTGATGTCGTCGAGTCGCAGCCCCTGCTCGACCTGCAGCAGGCCGTCCGCCGGCTCTTTCGATTCGGGTATCAGCCGCTCGGCCATGCGAAACGCCGCTCTGGCCGCCAGGTAGTCGCCGGCAGCCAGCGCATCGAGTCCTTCGGACATGCGCGAGTCGAACTGAATCTTCGTACGCGTCGCGCGCACGCGCTCGACACCTTCCCGGGCGGGTACCCATTGCGGATCGAGGTCCGCGGCACGCAGGAAGCTGGCCTCGGCCGCGTCGAGTTCGAGCTCTTCCTCGTAGTCGAGCCCCTGGCCGACGAGTTGCAGGACGGCCTCGAGATTCCGTGCGCGCTCGAGGCCGGCCCGCGCTTCGGGGTGGTTCGGCGTTATCGCCACGGCGAGTTCGTAGAGGCGCAGGGACTCGGCGCGCTCCCCGGCCTCGAACGCGGCCTGCGCGCCGGCGAGCGCTTTGTGGAACTCCGGCTCGACCCGCTCGAACAGCGGTTCGAGAACGCCCAGGGCGTCCAGGTACCGGATCTCGGCCGTCGCCCAGTCCCTGCGCAGGTACGCGTCGTCGCCGGCTTCGTAGAACGCCTGTGCGCGTCGATACGCAACCGGGGCCCAGCGTTCGACGCTGCGCCGCTCCAGGGTCTCGAAGTTCGACAGGAGTTCGCCGAGGATCATGTCCACGTTGAAGCGCAGCTTGCCTTCGTCGTCGAGGCCCGAGTAGTCGGCCTCGTTCTCGTTGAATTCCACGCGCTCGTCGCCGAGCGCCGTGCTCTCGGGCGCGTAATCGCGCAGCAGCCGGTCTGCGCCGGACGGGATCGCCCGATCCGGCACGTCGCCGGCGGCCGGCTCGCCCCCCGCCGCGGGCCCGACCCGGCGCGACGGCGGCGGATCGCGCTCCGTTACCGCATCCGGTAACAGGAAGACGACGCCGAGCAGTACGACGACGAGTGCCGCCAGGCTGCCGCCGACGAACCGCGGGTTGACGCCCCGCGACGTACGGGTCGCCGGGGCAGGCGCATCGGCGGCCGGCGCGCCCCCGGGGAGTACCGCCGCGACGGTCTCGATGCGCTCGTCGTCGGCGACGGGCCTGACGCCGGCGCGCGTCCGTGC
>JAKSCZ010000625.1 GCA_022360335.1 Pseudomonadota bacterium | reverse complement strand
TAAACGACAGGCTCGGATCCACTTATAGAATCGGGTTTAGCTGTCCAAAGAATCGGGGCCACCTCTGAGATAATGGGTTACGATCAACTTCCGCGCAACAACGGTGCAGAGTTTGTAATCAGTTTTGGGCGTTCGAAGGGCATACTTCAAAAGCTTGGATCCAGTTACATCGGAATAGAACTGAATCCAAGATCATGGTGCGGGCCTGGATGTATTGTCGATTTCGACGAAAGTTGGTCGACTTTTCTTCACTGGTCTGATCATCTTGCAGATGCTATCGACGCGTTACTACAGCGCAGAAGTTGAAATCAGCAGTATCGATTCTGTCTCAGACTCTCGCTTGGCTCGTGGCCGTGTATATCTTCACCGACTGCTTAGTCGCGGCACTAAATCTCAGAGCACACTACACAGCGTCATTGAGTGAAACTCGGCGTCACAAGGGCTCAGGCTCTTAAAATCCGCTAGCCGCAAGGCCATGCCGGTTCGGGTCCGACCCTGGGCACCAATACCGACGGGAATAGGCGAGAACTCCACGCCAGGCTCCGATCCACCTCAGGGATTTTTTATTGTATCGATAGTTAGGAAATCGGATGTACGACAATATCGTCAGCGTGTTCCCGGGCGCGGCTGAGTTCATAGTTCATCTGCAGGCGCATCCAGCCATCGGCCGTGCCCCAGCCCATTTTTTCAAGGCGAATGGCCATCTCCGGAGAGAGGCCGGCATGCTCATTGACCAGCCGGTTCAACGTGTGACGCGCCACGCCAAGCGCCTTGGCCGCGTCGGTGACCGATAGCCCGAACGGCGCAAGACAGTCTTCGCGGACATGTTCGCCGGGATGCGGTGGGTTCTTCATAGGCATCTCTTAATCCTAGCCTTGATAAGTGATACGTGTCAATTATCATCACTGCGCCGCCGTCTTCTTTCACAAATTTGGGCAAAACATGCAGAAACGCACCCAGCGGCCGTCAGGACCGCCACCGACCCCCGTCCCGTGCGATAATTGGCGGACCGAAGAGGGGCTGCAACCCCTCAACGGCCCTGACCACCGCCAGCACGAAGGCTGCTGACCATGGCTGACGACAGCCTATCAAATCGAAATGCGCTCGCCCGTCCCGGGGCTCGCGTCTTCTCGTGCCTGTGCTGGCCTCGACCCGAGGACCAGAACCATGACCGCTCTCGCATTTCCCGATCGACCACGGACCTGCCAGCTCCGTGAGGACCGCGGCGATTACGCCGTCGAAGCCAATGCCTGCGCCGCCGCGGCGGACCACGCCGAACAGCTCTACCAGGCCCAGGGCCTCGTTGGCCAGGCGCTGAACCTGACGGGCCTGCTGCTCGCCGCCCTCGGCGATGCCGGCGACCCGCGCGCCATGCAGGTCCACACCGCCGCGCAGGTCATCGAAAAGAAGCTGCAGAAAGCCTGCAAGCGGCTCGACAGGCACGAGGCGCGCCACACGAAACTGTTCCTCGCGCACGCCGGTCTCGCAGGCGAGTGACGCAGTTCACGGTCCAAACCACGACTGGTTAACACTTTTGACATAAGTTCGGTGCGTTTGCTGGCTCGCGTCACCTTGCAGTGCGACAACGGGGCTTCATACGTGGAGCACCGTCATGGCTATTGCCGCCAGGGACAACGTGAGTTATCGACTGCTCGACCGGCTCAGCACGCTCGTGATCTGCAGCCGGTGCCTGCGCTCGGGTGTGGTCACGCCGGTTCCCCAGATTGTCTCGGGACGTCACTCGCTCACCAACGAGTGCGCCGAGTGCCGCGCCTCGAATCCCGAGTATCGCGGCCGGCGCCGCAAGACGGGCAAGCTGCTGCCGATGCGTCGCTGATCCGTGCGAACCGTGCATCGCTCGCACGCCGGTGCGACAATGCGCGGCCCTGGCAACGCTGTACTTCGCCTACTCCTCTATGAATGCGGGTAAGTCCACGAACCTGCTGCAATCCAGTTACAACTACAAGGAACGCGGCATGAACACGCTCGTGCTCGCGCCACGATTCGACGACCGCTACGGCGAGGGCAAGGTGGCGTCGAGGATCGGTATCGAGTCGGAGGCAACGACGTTCGCGAGCGGGACCGACCTGTTCGAACTCATCGAGTCAATCACTGCAGCCGAACCGCTGCATTGCGTCCTCATCGACGAGGCGCAGTTCCTCACCCGCGAACAGGTGTTCCAGCTCGGCGAGGTGACCGACAGGCTCAACGTCCCGGTGCTCGCCTACGGGTTGCGCACCGACTTCCAGGGCGAGCCGTTCGAAGGCAGCAAATACCTGCTTGCGTGGTCCGACAACCTCAAGGAGATCAAGGCGATCTGCCACTGCGGCACCAAGGCGACCATGGTCGTGCGTGTCGGGGAGGACGGCAAGGCGGTTACGGAGGGCTCGCAGGTCGAGATCGGCGGCAACGACCGCTACGTCTCGATGTGCCGCAAGCACTTCAAGGACAAGTTCTACGCCTGAAACCGCTCCGGGTCAGCTCCGCAGCGTGGGCAGGTCCTCGCCCGCCGCCGGCAGCAGCGCCGCGTTGTCCTGCGCCAGCAGGCTCCGCACGTCCTCGAGCGTCTTCATGACCACCGTATCGCCGAGTTCGACGCCTTCCAGATTGCCGGGCGTCGTTGCATGCGGGTCGCTGAATTCGATCCGGTGGTGACCGACGGCGATGACGTCGTCGTGCAACAGGAGGTGATTCGATACGCGCCTGGCGTTGACGAAGGTGCCGTTGGTGCTGTTGAGGTCCATCAGGAAGGTCGTGTTGCCGTGCCGTACGAGCAGGGCGTGGTGGCGGCTGACGAAGCGGCTGTCGATCGGGATGTCGTTGTGTGCGGAGCGCCCGATCAGAAGCCGCGGCTTGTCGAGCGAGACCTCCCTGACGACGCTGCCGTTGTTCGTAACGACCAGTCTCGGCGGCGACGGCGGCTCGGCGGACGCTTCTTCCCGGCCGTCGAAGTCGTCGTGCCACGTTCCGCCGGGCAAGGTCGCAGCTTCGACGGTATCCGCGCCGACCGGCAGCGACTCGGCTTTGGCCAGCGCCTGCAGGGCGACCCGGTCGATGATGCCCGGCCAGCCTCCCGATGCGTCCCAGAGCCGGTCGCACACCGCGGACGGGAAAACGAACGTGGGAAAGTCCGAGCCCGCGGCGACGAGTTTCTCGTGCAGGTAGTCGCGCGTTTCAACGCGCGTCATCGGCCGCAAGTGAAAGTCGTGCAGCAATCGGTTCGCGACGGCTTCCATGGCCGGTGCGCCGACGACCGAAGCGAGGGAGCGGTCGCTGACCAGGACGATCTTCAGCGCGCTGTCCGTGCGGACCCGCAGTTGGGCGAGCTCGCACACGGCGCGCAGTGCGCCGGGGTTCAGCTCCTGTGCGTTTTCGACGACGAGCAGCGGCGGCACATTCGAAGCGGCCTGCTGCAGGGCGAACACGCGCACGAGGCCGAGCAGCTCGTTGGCCGAGCTCAGGTCGATGTCGTAGCCGAACTGCCGCAGTACGGCGAGCAGCAGGTCCGTCGTGTTCAGTCCCTTGCCGTCGACGAGGGCGACGGCGCAATGGTCGTCGATCGACTCGATGAAACTGCGAACGAGGACGGATTTGCCGGACAGCGCGGGGCCTTGCAGCAGGGACAAGCCGGTCGGGTGCTCGTGGGTCTCGCGCAGGACGTCGAGAGCGGCTCGTTGCGAATCGTAGGTCACGACCGCCAGCGGCTTGCCGTGAGTCGGAAACGGTTGTTCTCTAAGGCCTGCAGCCTCCAGTTCCATAGGTACAAACTCGCAATCGTCTCGATGCGCAAATACTGGTATTGTCCGGAGCCGGTCGTCGCTCGCGGAAGTATTCGACCGGGGCAGGCCAGTCTACGGCTGGCATCGGCTCGATGTAAACGGGCAATTCGGCGATCCCTTGGCGTTCAAGCAACCACACGGGATTATTCGAACTGGCTTCAACTATGGAAGTCAATTGACTGCATGACAAGGAAGTTTGACGGCGCGGACCCGACCGTGGGCGATTGGCACCGGAGCGTAAGGCATTGACTCACAAACTATCGGCCGACAACCTCACGCTGATCCGCGGCGAACGCTGTCTCTTTTCCGGTCTCTCGTTTGCGCTTCAAAGCGGCGGTTTGCTGATTCTCGAAGGCCGCAACGGCTGCGGCAAGACCAGCCTGATCCGGGCGGTGGCCGGCCTGCTGAGCCTCGAGGAGGGGACCGTCTGCTGGGACGACGTGCCCGTCGGGAAGCAGCGCCAGGCCTTCCACGGTAAGCTCGTCTGGCTGGCCCATCGTACGGGGCTCAAGGGCGACCTGACGCTCGTCGAGAACCTCGGTTTCGAACGTTCGCTCCGGGCGCACTCGCGCCGCGATCCCGAGGAAGTGTACGAACGGCTCGGTATCTCGCGGCTCAAGAAGTTGATCCTGCGCTCGCTGTCGGCAGGGCAGCAACGCCGCGTCGCGCTCGCCCGGATGCTGCTCGCGGACGTGCCGCTGTGGTTCATGGACGAGCCGTTCACCAACCTCGATCGCGAAGGGCGGGCGCTGGTCATGGAACTCGTCGAAGCGCACTGCACCGATGGCGGCCTCTGCGTGATGGCGGCGCACCAGGACGTAGAGATCGATGCGCCGACGACGCGGGTGAAGATCCGGTGAACGAGCCGGCGCGCGAGATTCCGGGCATCTTCGCCGGCCTCGTCGCGACGGCGCGGCGCGACCTGCTGCTGGCGTGGAAGCGTCCCGGCGACGTCCTGAACCCCTTGTTCTTCTTCGCCATGGTCTGCACCCTGTTCCCGCTTGCCGTCGGCCCGACCGCCGAGCAACTGGAATTCAGCGGTCCCGGCGTCATCTGGGTTGCGGCGCTGCTGGCGACGCTGCTGTCGCTCAACTCGCTGTTCCTGTCGGACTTCGAGGACGGCAGCCTCGATCAGTTGCTGGTCAGTCCGCAGCCGCTGCCCGCGCTCGTGCTGGGCAAGACGCTGGCGCACTGGCTCACGGCCGGGCTGCCGCTCGTGCTGGTATCGCCGGTCCTCGCGATCACCTACCGCATGCCGTTCTCGGTCGTCGGCGTCATGATGCTGACGCTTTCCCTCGGCACGGTCAGCCTGAGCCTGCTCGGATCGATCGGCGCGGCCCTGACCGTCGGCCTGCACCGCGGCACGGCGCTGCTGAGCCTTCTGATACTGCCGCTCGCGATGCCGGTCATGATCCTCGGCGCCAACGCCGTGTCGCTGGCGGCCCACGGCGACGTGTACACGACCGGCGTCTGGGCCCTCGGCGCGTACGCCGCAGGCTCCGTCAGCCTGGCGCCGTACGCAACGGCTGCCGCACTCCGCATCAGTAACGAGTAGAATGCAGAACTTTGTCAACGGGCCCTGAGTCTATGTGGAAATGGTTTCATCAGCTGGCGTCCCCGCCGCATTTCTACCGGCTGTCCGCGATCCTCTCGCCGTGGCTGGCGATCCCCGGCCTCGCACTGATCGCCTACTCGACGTGGCAAGGCCTCTTCGTCGTGCCGATGGACTACCAGCAGGGCGACGCGTTTCGCATCATCTACGTCCACGTGCCGACCGCCTACCTGTCGATGATGGCCTATACGATCATGGCGACGGCCGGCGCCGTCGGCCTGATCTGGCGCATCAAGCTCGCCCATGCCGTCGCGGCCGCCGCGGCGCCGATCGGCGCCGCGTTCACGTTTCTCTCCCTGTGCACGGGCTCGATCTGGGGCCGCCCGATGTGGGGCACGTGGTGGGAATGGGGCGACCCGCGGATGATGTCGCAACTCATCCTCCTGTTCCTTTATTTCGGGTACATGGCCCTGCGCGGTGCGATCGACGACACGGCCAAAGCCGACAAGGCCGGCGCCGTACTGGCGCTCGTCGGCATCGTCAACCTCGTCATCGTGCATTTCTCGGTCGAGTGGTGGAGCTCGCTGCACCAGGGGCAGACGGTCTTCAGGCGGGGCACGATGGACGCGGAGATGCGGCTGCCGCTGCTCCTCATGATCCTCGGCTTCACGCTGCTGTTCGGCTCGATGCTGTTGCGGCGCATACGTACCGAGGTCCTGTACCGTGAGCGCCGCACGCGGTGGGTTCGCGAGATGATCCTGTCGCCGCGGGGAGGTTCGTAATGGACGGTTTTGCGATGGGCGGCTACGGCGCCTACGTATGGAGTTGTTTCGCGCTGACCTTTGTAATCGTCGTGTTCTCAGACTGGCGGGCGCGCCTCAGGCACAAACGCGTTTACCGGGATATCGAAGTGCGCTTGAAAGCGCTGGGGGACCGTGAATGAAACCAAGACAGCAGCGCATGCTGGCCATCGGACTGGCCGCGCTCGGCATCGCCATTGCTGCGGGACTGACGCTGCGCGCGTTCCAGGACAACATGATGTTCTTCGTGGAGGTCTCCGACGTTGTCGCCGGGAACTACCCGAAGGAACGTAACTTCCGTATCGGCGGGCTCGTCGTCGGCGGCAGCCTGCAGCGCGAGCAGGGCTCGATCGACGTCCGTTTCGACGTGACCGACACGGCCTGTACGGTGCCCGTACGGTACTCGGGCGTGCTGCCCGACCTGTTCCGCGAGGGGCAGGGTGTCGTCGCCCACGGCCGCCTCGGCGGCGACGGCGTGTTCGAGGCCGACAAGATCCTCGCCAAGCACGACGAGGATTACATGGCGCCCGAAGTCGCCGAGTCGCTGTCCAAACACCAGCAGGACATCCAGGCCGCGGTCGTGCGCGGGACCGGCGGGTGCAATCCCGATGATTCCTGAGATCGGCCAGTTCGCGCTGATCCTGGCGCTGTCGCTGGCGATCTGCCAGGCGGTGCTGCCGCTCGCCGGGGCGCATCGCGGCGATGCCGCGATGATGCGCGTCGGCTACACGGCGGCGACGGGCCATTTCGTTCTCGTCGTCCTCGCTTTTGCGTGCCTCACGTGGGCCTTCGTGACGGACGATTTCTCGGTGCTGTACGTCGCCAACCATTCCCAGCTGTCGCTGCCGACCGTGTACAAGGTCTCGGCGGTCTGGGGCGCCCACGAGGGCTCTTTGCTCCTGTGGATCCTGATACTGGCTGCCTGGACGGTCGCCGTCGCGCGCTTCAGCTCGGGCCTGCCGGATTCGTTCGCAGCGCGCGTCATCGGCGTGCTCGGCGTCCTGTCGGTCGGCTTTTTGCTGTTCGCGATCCTGACCTCGAATCCGTTCGCCCGGCTGACGCCGCCCGCGGCGGACGGCGCCGATCTGAACCCGCTGCTGCAGGACCCGGGGCTCGCGATCCATCCGCCGTTGCTGTACATCGGCTACGTCGGGTTTTCGGTCGCGTTCGCCTTCGCGATCGCGGCGATGCTCAGCGGCAATCTCGATCGCAGCTGGGCGAAATGGACGCGGCCCTGGACGGTACTGGCCTGGCTGTTCCTGACGCTGGGCATCGCGCTCGGCAGCTGGTGGGCGTATTACGAGCTGGGTTGGGGCGGCTGGTGGTTCTGGGACCCGGTCGAGAACGCCTCGTTCATGCCCTGGCTGGTCGGCACGGCGCTGATCCATTCGCTCGCCGTCACCGAGAAACGCGGATTGTTCACGAGCTGGACGCTGCTGCTCGCCATCACGGCGTTCTCGCTGAGCCTGCTCGGCACGTTCCTCGTGCGCTCCGGCATCCTCGTCTCGGTACACGCGTTCGCGACGGACCCGGCCCGCGGGATGTTCATCCTCGCGTTCCTCGGCGTGGTCATCGGCGGCGCGCTCATCCTCTACGCGTGGCGCGCACCGAGCCTGGACTCGCGGGCGGGATTCCGTCCGCTGTCGCGCGAGACGTTCCTGTTGCTGAATAACGTGCTGCTCGTGGTCGCGACGACGCTCGTGCTCGTCGGCACGCTCGCGCCGCTCATCGTCGACGTGTTCAACGCGGGCAAGATCTCGGTCGGGCCACCGTGGTTCGAGATCGCGTTCGCGATCCCGATGGTACCGCTCCTGTTCCTTGTCGGCATGGGCATGCACACGGCGTGGCGGGGGCAGGCTTTCAAGCCGCTCTACGAGCAACTGAAGCTGCCGGGGATCGTCGCCCTGATCGCCGGCGTGCTGATCCCGACGTTCATCTACGGCCGCGCCGGCCTGCTGGTCATCGTCGGCACGATCGCCGCGTTCTGGCTCATCGGCGTGTCGCTGATCAACCCGATCCGCTCGTGGCGCCGGGCGCCGGGTACGCCCGGCATGACGCGCTCGGTGCTCGGCATGTCGGTTGCCCACTTCGGCGTCGGCATGTTCGTCCTCGGCGTGACGATCGTATCGGCGTTCAGTATCGAGGCCGATCTCAGCCTGCGACCCGGCCAGAAGGTCGAAGTCGCCGGCTACAGTTTCGAGCTGCAGGGCCTCAAGAACGTCGACGGCCCGAATTTCCGCGCGCTCGAAGGCGAAGTCGAGATACGCAAGGACGGCCAGTTCGTCGGCGAGTTGCGGCCGCAGAAGCGGACCTACCTCGTGCAGCAGAACCCGATGACCGAGGCCAGTATCGACGCCGGATGGAACCGCGACCTGTTCGTCGCGCTCGGCGACCCGCTCGGCAACGACGCCTGGAGCGTCAGGATCCAGTACAAGCCGATGATCCGTTTCGTCTGGGCCGGGTGTCTCGTCATGGCGATCGGCGGCCTCATCGCTGCCAGCGACCGCCGCTATCGACTGACGGCGAAAGCCCGCGAGAGATCGCCGGAACCGACAGGGGAGCCGGCCTGATGGCGCGCTATCTCGTGCCCGTCATCCTGTTCGCCGTCATGATCCCGATCTTCATGATCGGCCTGCAGCGCGATCCGACGGAGCTGCCGTCCCCGTACATCGACAACCCGGCGCCCGAATTCGAGCTGCCGCGCCTGCGCGACGCGAACGCGACCGTCGGCAGCGCCGACTACGCCGGCAGCAAGGCGCTGGTGAACGTCTGGGCGACCTGGTGCGTCGGCTGCCGCCAGGAGCACGATTTCCTGATGTCGCTCGCGGCGGAAGGCGAGATTCCGATCTACGGCCTGAACTGGCGTGACCGCCGTCCCGACGCGTTGCGGTGGCTTGAGCAGCTCGGCGACCCGTACGTGGCGTCTGCTTTCGATGCGGACGGCCGCGTCGCGTTCGACTGGGGCGTCTACGGCGCGCCGGAGACGTTCCTCGTGGACGAGGAAGGCATCGTGCTGCACAAGCACATCGGGCCGCTGAACCGCACGATCTGGGAACGCGACTTCGCGCCGAAGATCGATACGGAACCGGAGGTGAGCCGATGAAGAGATTCACGATCATCATGGCCGCGCTGCTGCTCGCGCCCGC
>JAKSCZ010000156.1 GCA_022360335.1 Pseudomonadota bacterium | reverse complement strand
TAACAAGCACCTGCCGGCTGCTTGCCGCAGCTAGAACCCGACCCGGGGCTTTTGCTTCAGTCACGCACCGGAAAAAGCCCCGGTGAACCGGGGCTTTTTCCTGCGACGCGCTACGATACGGACATGAAAAAGAAACAGACCGGTTTTACGTTGATCGAACTGATGATCGTCGTCGCGATCATCGGCATCCTGGCCTCGCTCGCCGTATCGGCCTACCAGACGTATTCCGTCCGCACACAGGTCTCCGAAGGCATCAACATGGCGGCCAGCGCGAGGACTCACGTCGTCGATGCGTTCAACAACGACGGGGAACCCCCGGCCGGCCGGACGGAAGCCGGAATGTCCGCATCGGCCACCGACACCAGGGGCAAGTACGTCGCCTCGGTCGATATCGTCAATGGGCGGGTCGAAGTAAAGTACGGCAACGACGCCCACGCCGAGATCTTCGGACAGACCGTGTCGTTCACGCCCTATACCTCCAGCGGCAGTATCGTCTGGCGCTGCGGGTCCGCGCCGTTGCCCCCGGATGCCTCCCCGCTCGCCGGTAACGGCGTAACCTCGCCTTACCAGGCACCGTCCGTTGCCGAACGCTACCTGCCGTCTTCCTGCCGCCCCAACTAGCGCCCGTCACGGGCCGGCTGCGCGCCGAAACGCGGCGATTTCCGCGAAATCGGGCGTTTTACTTAAGCGGATTCTATAACTGTGAACGGCCGCACAAAATCCAGTTGAATCGGGCACTTGGATCAGTGAGACTGTAACGTTGGGAATGCACGACAGTCTGGGGACCGTATGGCAGCGACGGCGTCACAATCGAATCTTGCGGGCCTGCCGCGGCGGCTCGTCCAAGACGGCATCGTCTCCGAGGAACGGCTCCAGGAGGCGACCGAGGCAGCCAAAAAAGAACACCTTCCGCTGATCGCGTACCTGGTCGGCGCAGAACTCGCGGACGGCCGGGCCATCGCCGTCGCCGCGTCCCACGAATTCGGCGTTCCCCTGCTCGACCTCGATGCCGTCGAGATCGACCTCGACGTCATCCGCGCCGTCGACCAGAAACTCATCTCCAAGCACCGCGTCCTGCCGCTGGTCAAGCGCGGCCAGCGCATCTTCCTCGGCATTGCCGACCCGACCAACCTGCAGGCCATCGACGACATCAAGTTCGCGACCAGCCTGCGCGTCGACCCGGTCGTCGTCGAGCAGGACAAGCTGGAGGAACGCATCAACAAAGCGATCGAGGCCGTCGACACGAGCATGGGCGGCCTCGACGACGACGATTTCGATCTCGAGAATCTCGACGTCGGCCCGGACGAGGAAGAGGACGAAGTCCAGAAGGACGACGTCGAGGACGCGCCGGTCGTCCGCTTCGTCAACAAGGTCCTGCTCGACGCGATCAAACGCGGCGCCTCCGACGTTCACTTCGAGCCCTACGAAAAGTACTTTCGCGTACGGACCCGCCTCGACGGCGTGCTCAGCGAAGTCGCCCAGCCGCCCGTCGTGCTCGCGAACAAGGTCTGCGCGCGGCTCAAGGTCATGTCGCGTATGGACATCGCGGAACGGCGCGTACCGCAGGACGGCCGCATCAAGATGCGCCTGTCCAAGAACCGGGCGATCGACTTCCGCGTCAACACCTGCCCGACCCTGTTCGGGGAGAAGATCGTGCTGCGTATCCTCGATCCGTCGCAGGCCAAGCTGGGCATCGACATGCTCGGTTACGAGGACCATCAGCGCGCGCTGTACGAGAAATACCTCGCCAAACCCTACGGCATGATCCTCGTCACGGGGCCGACGGGTTCCGGCAAGACGGTCTCGCTGTACACGGGCCTCAATATCC
>JAKSCZ010000144.1 GCA_022360335.1 Pseudomonadota bacterium | reverse complement strand
CCGGCAAGCGGGATAAAACGGCCCGAACCCGTTCGCGGCTGAAGCCGCTCCTACGATTCGTTTCCCCGCTACGCGAGGATCTCTTTCACCTTCTTGCCGCGCTTTGCGGCGATCGCCTGCGGCGAGTGAATCTCCGACAAGGCCTTGATCGTCGCGCGCACCACATTGATCGGGTTACGCGAGCCGTAACTCTTGGCGAGCACGTTTCGCACGCCCGCGGCCTCGAAGACTGCGCGCATCGCACCGCCGGCGATCACGCCGGTACCGTCCGAGGCCGGCTGCATGTAGACCATCGTCGCGCCGTGGCGGCCCTTCTTGGCGTACTGCAGTGTTTCTTTGTTCAGGTTGACCGCGATCATGTTGCGGCGCGCCGCCTGCATGGCTTTCTGGATCGCGATCGGTACCTCGCGCGCCTTGCCGTAGCCGAAGCCGACCTGACCCGCGCCGTCGCCGACGACAGTCAGCGCGGTAAAGCCGAACTGGCGACCGCCTTTGACGACTTTCGCCACGCGGTTGACGGTGACCAGCTTTTCGATCAGGTCATCGCCGGCTTGATTCTGTTCGTTTCTTGCCATTTCCAGATCCTGGCGGCTTTGCCGCCAACAGTCCTTTTATAATCGGTAACTCAGAATTTCAGACCCGCTTCGCGGGCAGCGTCGGCCAGTGCCTTGACACGGCCGTGATAGCGGAAACCGGAGCGATCGAACGCCACCGTGTCGATACCGGCGGCTTTCGCCTTCTCGGCGATGCGCGCCCCGACGATGGCCGCGGCCTCGACGTTGCCGCCGTACTTGATTCCCTTGCGAACCTCGGCCTCGACCGTGGACGCAGCGGCGATGACGCCCCCGCCACCGGGCGCGATCACCTGCGCATAGATGTGTCTCGGCGTACGGTGAATCGTCAGGCGATTCGCCTCGCGTTCGCGAATCTTCGCGCGACCACGGCGCGCACGGCGCAAACGACTTTGTTTCTTGTCCAGTCTCATGGGTTTCTTACCTGTTTATTTCTTCTTCGCTTCCTTGAGCTGTACGCGCTCGCCGGAATAGCGAACGCCCTTGCCCTTGTACGGCTCGGGCGGACGGAAGCCCCGAATCTCCGCGGCAGCCTGGCCGACCTTCTGCTTGTCGGCGCCCTTGACGACGATCTCGGTCTGGCTCGGCGTTTCGATGGTCACGCCCTCAGGCGCCTCGTACACGATCGGGTGCGAAAACCCCAGCGACAGGTTCAGACTCCTGCCCTGCGCCTGGGCGCGATAGCCGACGCCCTTGAGCTCGAGCTTCTTCTCGAAGCCGTCCGACACACCCCTCGCCATGTTGGCGATCAGCGCCCGCATCGTTCCGGCGATCGCCGTCGAGAAACGCGAGCCGGAGCGCGGGAGCAGCGTCAACACGTTGTCCTCCTGCCTGAGCTCGACCTCCGAATTCAGTTCGAGCGACAGCTCGCCGTTGCCGCCTTTCAGCGTCACGACTTTGCCGTCCTGCCTGAACTCGACGCCTTTCGGCAGCTCAACCGGTGCTTTTGCAACTCTTGACATAGTTCCGTCTCTTTACCAATGAGGCATCGCGTCTTACGAGACGACGCAGAGAACCTCACCGCCAATACCCTTCTCCCGCGCCTGGCGGTCACTCATGACGCCGGCCGACGTCGACACGACGGCGACGCCCAGTCCGCCCAGCACCTTCGGCAGCTGTTCCTTGCCGCTGTAAACGCGCAGGCCGGGGCGGCTGGCGCGCCGGATCCTCTCGATCACGGGCACGCCTTCGAAATACTTGAGCTCGATCATGAGCTCCATCGCAGCGCCCTCACCGTCGACTGCGTAAGCGGTAATGTAGCCTTCGTCGGCGAGTACCCTCGCAATCGCTTCCTTCTGCTTCGATGCAGGCATCGAAACGGCAAGCTTGCGTGCCTTCTGCCCATTACGAATGCGCGTCAGCATGTCTGCGATCGGATCGGTCATACTCATCTTCTGTCTCCCGCCGCCTACCAGCTGGCCTTCGTCAGGCCGGGGATCTCGCCATTCATGGCGGCTTCGCGCAGCTTGTTGCGCCCGAGGCCGAACTTCTTGTAAACGCCGTGCGGACGCCCCGTGATCGCACAGCGGCTGCGCTGCCGCACCGGGCTGCCATCGCGCGGCAGCTTGTTCAGCTTCGCCTGTGCCGCGGCACGCTCTTCATCGGTGCTGTTGACGTTGCGGATAATCGCCTTGAGCGCCTTGCGCTTCCCGGCATCCCTCGCAACCAGCTTTGCGCGTTTCAGCTCGCGCGCGATCATCGATTTTTTTGCCATGTGTTCTACCTGTTTCCTGCCTGCCGTAGGAGCGGCCTGTAGGAGCGGCTTTAGCCGCGACCCTTCAACCGCGACCCTTCAACCGCGGACCCTTCAACCGCGGACCCGAAGGCCCTCCTACCCTGTTTATTTCTTGAAGGGAAAATTGAACGCCTCCAGCAACGCCTTGCCTTCTTCTGCATTGCGGGCCGTCGTGGTAATGACGATGTCCATACCCCGCAGCATATCGATCTCGTCGTAGTTGATCTCGGGAAAGATAATCTGCTCCTGGACACCCATGCTGTAGTTGCCCTGCTTGTCGAACGACTTCGGATTGAGACCCCGGAAGTCACGGATACGCGGGATCGCGATATTGACGAGTCGATCCAGAAACTCGTACATGCGCTCGCGACGCAGGGTCACCTTGCAGCCGACAGGCATGCCGTCACGGATCTTGAACGCAGCAACGGACTTGCGCGCAAGCGTCGTTACCGGGCGCTGACCGGAGATCTTCTCGAGGTCCCCGCGCGCCTTTTCCATGACCTTCTTGTCGGCAACCGCTTCGCCCACGCCCATATTGAGCGTGATCTTGGCGATCTTCGGCACCTCCATCGGGTTCTTCAGCCCGAGTCTCTTCCGGATCTCGCCGGCGAGCTCGTTCTGATACTTCTCTTGCAATCTGGACATCGTGTGTCTCTCTAAATCCTCTTTCGCAGGAGGGGCGGTAGGAGCGGCTTTAGCCGCGATCCCCTACCATTCGGGCCTGAAGGCCCTCCTACCTTGTTCGGGGCCTGAAGGCCCTCCTACGGTCATATATCCACCTTGTCGCCGCTCCTGAAGACGCGTACCTTGCTGCCGTCTTCCCCGACGCGGAAACCGACTCGCTCACCCTTCTTCGTCTTCGGGTTGAAAACGAGCACGTTCGAAATATCCAGCGGCATGGCCTTGTCACGAATACCGCCGGGCTCGCCGACGTTCGGATTCGGCTTGATGTGCTTTTTCGCGAGGTTGACGCCCTCGACCAGCACACGGTCGTCCGACATCACCTCCAGCACCGTGCCGCGCCGGCCCCTGTCCTTGCCCGTCGTGACGATAACCTCGTCGCCTTTCCTGATTTTGTTCATAGCTCGTTTCCTGACGTAGGAGCGGCTTCAGCCGCGATTGGCTTCAGCCGCGATTCGGGGCTAAAGCCCCTCCTACAAAACCTCCGGCGCCAGCGAGATGATCTTCATGAATCGACTCGTTCGCAGCTCACGGGTCACCGGGCCGAAAATACGCGTACCGATCGGCTCGAGACGCGAATTCAGCAACACCGCGGCATTGCCGTCGAAACGAATCAGCGAACCGTCTTTGCGGCGCACGCCTTTGCGGGTACGGACGACGACGGCGTTGTAGATTTCGCCTTTCTTGACCTTGCCGCGCGGTATCGCGTCCTTGACGCTGACCTTGATCACATCGCCGACACCGGCGTAGCGGCGTTTCGAGCCGCCCAGCACCTTGATGCACTGCACCCGGCGAGCGCCGGAGTTGTCAGCCGCATCAAGAACTGTCTGCATCTGAATCATGACTCTATCCCTGGTTTCTTACTGGCCTGGCGCACGCTCAATGACGTTTACGACAGCCCAGGACTTATTCTTCGAAACAGGCCGGCACTCCGAAATCGCAACGCGATCGCCGGACTTGCACTCGTTGTTCGCATCGTGCGCGAGCACTTTCGTCGTGCGGCGAATGTATTTGCCGTACATCGGATGCTTGATGCGACGCTCGATGGCGACCGATACGGTCTTGTCCATCTTGTCGCTGACGACACGACCGATGATCGTGCGCTGTCCCTTTTTGCTTTCTTCACTCATTCGTCATCACCCGCAGCGCGCTCGAGTTCGTTGATCACGGTCTTGACGCGCGCAATGTTCTTTCTGACCCTCTTGTGCTCGTGGTGCCGGGTCAGCTCACCCGTCGCCTTCTGCATACGCAGATTGAATTGTTCGCGACGCAGCTCGATCAATTCCTCATTGAGCTCGTCGATCGATTTGTTACGCAGTTCGCTGGCTTCCATCACATCACCTGCCGTTCTACAAACGTCGTCGGAAACGGCAGTTTCCTTGCCGCAAGGCGGAACGCTTCACGCGCCACCTCTTCCGTAACGCCTTCCATTTCATACAACACACGGCCCGGCTGAATCTGGCACACCCAGTACTCAACGTTGCCCTTGCCCTTACCCTGGCGCACTTCGAGCGGCTTCTTCGTAATCGGCTTGTCGGGAAACACTCGAATCCAGATCTTGCCGCCACGCT
>JAKSCZ010000240.1 GCA_022360335.1 Pseudomonadota bacterium | reverse complement strand
TTCCGTAGGAGCGGCTTTAGCCGCGACCGTATCGGCCGCGGCCGGGTTCGGGCCTGAAGGCCCTCCTACGGGCGGTTCCGTAGGAGCGGCTTTAGCCGCGACCGGGCCTGAAGACCCTCCCAGGGTTCGTCGCGTCGGCCGGTCGCACGGAGGCTCGTCGAAACTGATGGCCGTCACCTCGACGAGGCTCGTGCCGTCGCGGATCATGTCGAGCTTCAGCGCGGCGGCGTAGGACAGATCGATGATCCGGTCGTGGACGAACGGGCCGCGATCGTTGACGCGTACGACGACCGACCTGTCGTTGCGCAGATTGCGTACGCGCACGTAGGTCGGCAACGGCAGGGTCCTGTGCGCCGCGGTCATCGCGTACATGTCGTAGGTCTCGCGGTTCGACGTCAGCCTGCCGTGAAACTTCCTGCCGTACCAGGACGCGACGCCGCGCTCCCGGTAACCGGCGCTCGACGGCATCACGGAGTAGCGTCTGCCGAGCACTTCGTAGGTCGGTCCGTTCCCGTACCGGCTGAGCGGCTCGGGGCGCGGCACCGCGTCGCCCGGCATGTCGGGAATGCGGGCGCTGCCGGCCGGCGGGCCGTCGCCCCTGACCTTGTTGCCGCCGCAGCCGGCGACGGCCAGGACCGCGACGGCGAGCAGCGCCAGCCTAGCCCGCACGGGTCGCCACCTCCCGTGCGACGGACTGTCCGAGCTGGTGAGCGGCGAGCGCGTACATCACGCTGCGGTTGTACTTCGTGATGACGAAGAAGTTGTGAAAACCGACCCAGTGCTCGGTCCCGTCGGCGCCCTCGTACGTCAGCAGCTCGCTCTTCGCCTCGGCCGC
Source organism: Pseudomonadota bacterium (assembly GCA_022360335.1). Lineage (GTDB taxonomy): Bacteria > Pseudomonadota > Gammaproteobacteria > Steroidobacterales > Woeseiaceae > UBA1847. Next base: position 2,946 of record JAKSCZ010000240.1, on the reverse strand, counting down.
CAGATCGGTCGAGAACACGACGCCTTTCCCGCTCAACGTCTCGACGGTATCGCCTGCCACGAGCGCGTTTCCCGGTTGCGGCGCCGGACCGCTCCAGCGCGTGCCCAGAGTCGCCCGAGCCGTCACTTCCTCGCCGACGCGCCAGCCGTGTTCGAGAAAGTAGTTTGCGACCGAGCCCGCAGCGTCGGCCCAGTCGTTCCAGATGTCGCGCTTGCCGTCGCCCGTCGCATCGACGGCGTAGGCGCGGAAGCTCGACGGCATGAACTGCGGGCGCCCCATGGCGCCGGCGTAGGAGCCGAGCGGCTCGGTGGCGTCGATCGCCTCTTCGCGAGCAAGCATCAGGAACTCGCGCAGCTCCTTGCGAAAGAACGCGGCCCGCGGCGGGTAATCGAATGCGAGCGTCGCCAGCGCATCGATGACGCGGTCCTTGCCGGTGATGCGCCCGTAGTAGGTTTCGACGCCGATGATGCCGACGATCATCTCGATCGGAACCCCGGTTTCTGCGTTGATACGCTCGAGCATCTCGCGATTCTCGAGCCAGAAGTTCGCGCCTGCGGCGATCCGTTCCTCCGTGACGAAAATCCCGCGGTACTCGCCCCAGGTCAGCTTCTTCTCGGCCGGTTTCGTCATCCTGTCGATGATCGACTGCTTGATCTCGGCTTTGCCGAGGACGGCGACGAGCGCGTCGTGCTGAAAGTCGTGCTGCGCGACCATTTCGTCGACGAACGACGCGACATTGGGGCGCGTGACGTCGACGTACACCTTGTCGGCGGCTTGGGAACAGGCAACGAAAACGGCAAAGGTTGCAGCCACGGCTGCGAGGCGGTTCTTCATCAGTGTGGCAACAGTTTCCGGTGCGAGTGAATGGACATCAGAATACCGAAACCCGCCATCAGCGTCACCATCGAGGTTCCGCCGAATGATACGAGCGGTAAGGGAATGCCGACGACGGGGACGAGCCCCGTCACCATGGCCGTGTTGACGAACACATAGACCATGAACGTCAGGCTGATCGAACCGGCGAGCAGGCGCGAATAGGTATCGTGGGCCTGGACGGCGATGTACAGGCCGCGGCCGATGACGAACATGTACAAGGTGAGCAGGGTCAACGCGCCGAGCAGCCCGAATTCCTCTCCGAGCACGGCAAAAATGAAGTCGGTGTCGCGCTCGGGCAGGAATTCGAGCTGCGCCTGGGAGCCGTTGGTCCAGCCCTTGCCGAACAGGCCGCCCGAACCGATCGCGATCTTCGACTGGATGATGTTGTATCCCGCACCGAGCGGATCGCTGTCGGGATCGAGCAGTGTCAGTACGCGCTGTTTCTGATAGTCCTGCATCAGGTTCCAGAGTCCGAACGCGCCCGGGATTGCGGCAATGCCGAGACCGGCGAGCAACCGGAAGGACATGCCCGCGAGGACGATGACGACGATGCCCGACGCGGCGATCAGCAGTGCGGTGCCGAGGTCGGGCTGCATCGCGATCAGGACGGCCGGTACGACGATCATGATCGCGACGAGCGCGATCTGGCCTGTACGGGGGGGAATCTGCCGGTCGTGCAGGAACCACGCGGCCATCATCGGCACGCCGAGCTTCATCGCTTCGGACGGCTGAAAGCGCACGCCGACGTCGAGCCACCGGCGGGCGCCCTGGCCGACCTCCCCGACGCTCAGCACGAGCACGAGCAGCACGAGTCCGACCGAGTAGCCCAACGGTGTCCAGCGGCGCAGAAAATCGGGCGATAGCTGTGCGACGATGAACATCGTGGCGAACGCGACGCCGAGGCGGACAGCCTGGTTGACGAGCAGGCGATTGCTCTCGCCGACGGCGCTGTACAGCACGAACAGTCCGAGACCGCAGACGAGGGCGAGTCCGACGAGCAACGGACCGTCGACATGCAGGCGGCGCAGCAGCAGCGCGAAGTCCGACAGCGGCGCGGACTTGGTCGCGAGAAACCGCTGCGTATCGCTAAGAGGCATCGTCGCCGTGCCCGAGGTAGGTGTCCATGACCGCTCTGGCGACAGGCGCCGCGACGTTGCTGCCGCTCTCGCCGTTTTCGACGATCAGGGCGACGGCGATGCGCGGGTCGTCGAGGGGCGCGAACGCGATGAACAGGGCGTGGTCGCGCTGGCGCTCCTCGAGCTCCAGTTCGTCGTATTTTTCGTCCTGCGCGACGCTAACGACCTGCGCCGTGCCGCTCTTGCCGGCCATCTCGTACGGCGCTCCGGCGCCGACCGCGCGCGCCGTGCCGTGCGGGCCCTGCATGACGTCGTGCATCGCGCCGATGACGTTGTCCCAGTAGAAGTCGTTGCCGATCTCGACGTCCGGCAGGCGCTCCGGCCGGACCACGCGACGCTGCCCCGTGAGTGCATCCTCGACGGCGGCAACGATGTAGGGGCGATAACGCAGCCCCCGCGTCGCGAGCGCAGCGGCCGCGGTCGCCAGTTGCAGCGGGGTCGCGAGCATGTAGCCCTGGCCGATGGAGGCGATGATGGTCTCGCCGTGATACCAGCGCTGGTGATCGCCGCTGAACGAGGTGCGTTTCCACTCGCGCGACGGCACCAGGCCGCTGTGCTCGCCGCCGATGTCGATGCCCGTTCGCTCGCCGAGTCCGAACCGGGTCAGGTAATCGTGCATCGCGTCGATGCCGGTCTCGCGGCTGATCTCGTAGAAGTACACGTCGCAGGACTGGGCGATCGCATCGTGCAGGTCGACAGGGCCGTGACCCTCCGGCTTCCAGTCGCGATAACGGTGATCGTCGCCGGGCAGCTGAAAGTAGCCCCGGCACAGCGTCTTGCGCGTCAGATTCGTCGCACCGGTCTCGAGCGCGGCGAGCGACAGCATCGGTTTGATGGTCGAGCCGGGCGGGTACGCGCCGCGCACGGCGCGATTGAACAGCGGATTGTCGGGATTGTCCTGCAGCTCGCGGTATTGCGAGGTCGTCATGCCGAC
>JAKSCZ010000234.1 GCA_022360335.1 Pseudomonadota bacterium | reverse complement strand
CGAATATTCGCAGGCGCGCCACACCGCCGTCGGGGAAGATGTGCAGGCGTACGTGCGTAAAGACCGTTTCCTCGCGCGCGTCGAAAAAGTGGTGTGAGTCGCCCGAGAGGTCCATCTTCGGCACGAGTTCGACCCAGCCTTCTTCGGGTGCGTCGCCCTCGCCGACACAAGCCTCGATCGATACCTGTGAAGGGAAGTTCCCCGTGAAGAAACTCGTATCGACGTCGAATCCGTGGATGACGCCGGGGACACCGAGTTTGATCACGCAATAGTCATGGCCGTCGTCTCGACGCCGGCGGCTCTCCCACCCGTCCATCCACTTGCCGTGATCATCGTACTTGTCCTCGATGAACACCGGCTCGGCCGGATCGATCAGTCGGTCCCTGGCGCCGAAGAACTCGTCGGTCGCGAACGTGACGCGCGTCCCGAGGCGCGGCTGCTCGAGCCGGACCCACTTCTGAATCGCGCCGGTCATCCCTCCGCTCCCATCGCCTCGAGGCGCAGGCGTGCGATCTTGTGGATCTCCTCGAGCGCCGTTTCGAACTCGACGTCGTAGTCGTTCTGCAGGCGCGTGCTGAACGCCTCGAGAATCTCGGCGCGACTTCGGCCGCGCACCGCCATCACGAACGGAAAGCCGAACTTCTCCTTGTAGGCGTCGTTCAGCGCGCGGAACTTCGCGAACTCCACGCGCGTGCATCGGTCGAGCCCGGCACTCGCCTGCTCGGCCGTCGAATCCTCCGTCAGTTCGCCCGCGACCCCGGCCTTGCCGGCGAGATCGGGATGCGCACGTATCAGCGCAAGCTGCTGCTCGGTAGCCGCATTGTCGACGCAATCCGCCATCAGCTCGGCCAGCCGGCCGACGTCGACGATGCCCGCCGCGACGCGGGCCACCCGTTCCGCAACCCACGGCGAATGCTCGTAGACGCCGCCGTACAGCGCCATGAAATCGTGTGTCTTCACCGCTTGTCCTCCGGCGGATTCCGCACCCGCCAATGCTTCGCGATATCGAGCCGCGTAGCAAGCCACACGTCATCGTGCCCGGCCACGTAATCGACGAACTTCGCCACGGCGGCGGCCCGGCCCGGCCTGCCCGCCAGGCGGCAGTGCAGGCCGATCGACATCATACGCCCGCCCTCGGCGTGCAGTACCCGGAACGTGTCTTTGAGGTATCGGTAGAACTGCTTGCCCGAGTTGAATCCCTGCGCGGTTGCGAAGCGCATGTCGTTGGCGTCGAGCGTGTACGGCACCATGAGCTGCGGCTCCTCGTGCGCGTAATCCCAGTACGGCAGGTCGTCCGCGTAAGTGTCGGCGTTGTAGAGGAAGCCCCCTTCCCCGGCGACGAGTCGATGCGTATTGGGGCTGCAGCGCCCGAGGTACCAGCCGAAGGGCCGCTCCCCCGTGACCCGCTCGTGAACCTCGACCGCCTTCTCGAGATGCGCGCGTTCGGTACCCTCGTCCACGTGCTGGTAGTCGATCCAGCGATATCCGTGCGTCGCGATCTCCCATCCCGCATCCCGCATCGCCGCCACCGCTTCCGGGTTGCGCTCGAGCGCCATCGCGACGCCGAATACGGTGACTGGCACCTTATTTGTGACGAACAGGCGGTGCAGCCGCCAGAAGCCCGCGCGCGAGCCGTACTCGTACAGCGATTCCATGTTCATGTGGCGCTGCCCTTCGACGGGCCGGGCGCCGACGATCTCCGAGAGAAACGCCTCCGACGCGGAATCGCCGTGCAGGACGCAGTTCTCGCCCCCTTCCTCGAAATTGACGACGAACTGCACGGCCGTGCGCGCGCCGTCCGGCCAGTCGGCCGCGGGCGGATTGGGGCCGTAGCCGCGCAGGTCTCTCGGGTAGCCGCTCATCGGCCGAGGTACCAGTCTTCCAGGATTCGCCGTTCTTCGTCGGTCATCGCCGTCAGGTTGCCGATGGGCATGACGCGGGTGACGACCGTCTGCTGGTAGATGCGATCCGCGTCCGCGACGATCTGTTCGTCGGTGTCGAACACGATGCCGAGCGGCGCAACCGGGAACGCCGGATGCACCGGCGCCGCGGAATGGCAACTCGTGCACCGCGCGTTGACGACGTTGCGCACCTGCTCGAACGACGCGGTGCCCGCTTCCCTGTCCGCGGTGCGCGGCGCGATCGCCACGGCGACGGTCGCCAGGATGACGACGGCCAGTATGGCCGGCAGCGGCGAGGCTTCGCCGCCGTGCCGGTCGACGAACCAGCTGCGGATCAGTGCGCCGGCCAGGGAAATACCGATCAGGATCAGCCAGTTGTACTCGTGACCGTAGGTCATCGCATAGTGATTGCTGGTCATGACGAACAGCACGGGCAACGTGAAGTAGGTGTTGTGGACCGAGCGCTGTTTTGCGCGCAGGCCGGGCTCGGGATCCGGCGCCTCGCCGCGTCGTGCCGCGGCGACCGTCTTCTTCTGTCCCGGGATGATGACGAAGAACACGTTGGCGGCCATGATCGTGCCGAGCACGGCGCCGAAGTGGAGGTAGGCGCCGCGGCCGCTGAACAGCTGGCACAGGCCCCAGGCGAGCAGGCCGGTCAGGACGAGCAGCACGGCGGCGAAGACGCGTGTGTCGCGCGCGAGCGGCGACTTGCAGAGGAGATCGTAGACGAACCATCCGCCGGCGACGAACGCGATCGCGATGCCGACCGCCGCCGGCGCTCCGAGATCGGCGACCGACGGATCGATCAGATAGACGCTGGCGCCGTACCAGTACAGCAACGCGGTCAGGAACATCCCCGACAGCCAGGTCGTATACGCTTCCCATTTGAACCAGTGCAGCCGGTCCGGCAGCCGTTGCGGTGCGACGCGGTATTTCTGCGCGCGATAGAACCCGCCGCCGTGCACGGACCAGACCTCGCCGCCGACGCCCCGGTCCTCGTCATCGGGGTCCCGAGGCGATTCGAGATGATCGTCGAGCCAGATGAAGTAGAACGACGAGCCGATCCACGCGATGCCGGCGATCACGTGCAGCCAGCGGACGAGGAGATTCAACCAGTCGGCAATGTACGCTTCCATGTTAGCCGCCTATGGGATGGACGTTGTCGGGATAAGCGATTTCGGTCGCCGCCCGTTCGCGCAGACGCAGGATCTCGGCAGCGACCGAGACGGCGATCTCGGCCGGTTTCTTGCCCGTGATGCCGTCCACGCCGATCGGGCACGTGAGCGTCCGGATGCGCGCGTCCGGCATGCCCTGTTGCCGGTAGCGCTTCACGAATCGCCGCCGCTTGCTCACCGAGCCGATCAGCCCGCAGTAGCGCGCATCGCCGCGGCGCAGTACGCGTTCGCAGATGTCGAAGTCGAGCGCGTGGCTGTGCGTCATGACGAGGTAGTAGCTGCCCGGCGCCATTGCCGCGACTTCGAGAGCCGGGTCCGCGGTTTCCACGGCGCGCACGTTTGCGGGCAGCTTGCGGAAGATGCCGCGCCGGCCGTCCACCCAGCGGATATTGGCCTCGAGACGCGACAACGCGGCGACGACGGCCGAACCGACGTGACCGGCCCCGAACACCGCGATGTCGAGGTCGGGCATGACGACCGGTTCGAAAAATTCCTGAACGCAGCGTTGTGCCGCCGCTCCCGCGTCGAGCGCGTCGCGGGCCTTCCCGGTCATCGCGGCGTCGGCGTCTTCCTCGCCGATGCCGTAGACACCGTCCGCCGTGACGACGTACTTGAGCGGCGCCGACCGCGAAATGCGCGTTACGAGCACGGCCGGTTCGCGCTGCCCGTGCAGCGCTGCCAGATCGCGAAGCCAGGCGGGCATGCCGCCGTCGATCGGCTCGAACAGGATCTCGACCACGCCGCCGCAGCATTGCCCCAGCGACGCGCCGAGCGGGAAGCTCCGCAGCGCGAGGGTCTTCTCGCCGAGCATGCCGACGGCGATGCGCGTGCTCTGGTACTCGAGCTGACCGCCGCCGATCGTACCGATGGTCTCGCGGTCGGTGACGATCATCTTGGCGCCGATCTCCCGGGGCGCCGAACCGCGAATGCCGGCGACCGTCACCAGCACCGCGGGCTCGCCTGCCGCGCTCAGATCGCGGAGTTCCCCGATCCACTCATTCACGATTCGGGCCTCCGAGCGCCCGCAGGATCGCCTCGGGCGTCGCCGGCGCCTGCAGCGCCGGCAACGGCAGGTCGTCGCTCGCGAGCGCGTCGCGGATCGCGTGGAACGCCGACAAGGCCAGCATGAGCGGCGGCTCGCCGACCGCTTTCGATCGATAGAT
>JAKSCZ010000238.1 GCA_022360335.1 Pseudomonadota bacterium | reverse complement strand
TCCCGTTCACGGCATCCACGATCGCGCTGATGTGGCCGTTCTTCGCATGGGTGGGCCTCAAGCTGCGCGTCCACGATTTCAGCCCGCTCGCCTACAAGACCCTGTTCGATCACGTACGTGACCCGATTTTCGTCGTCGACAACGATCAATGCATCATCTGCGCCAACAAGGCGGCGCAACGCTTGCTGAAAGGCGACGAGTACACCCTGATCGGCCGGCGGCTGTGGGAAGACTTCCCCGAGGCGCGCACGATCATCGAGCAGGCACGGGAACTCGATCTGACACAGACCCTTCGTATGGATACGAAGAACGTCTACGAGGTGAGCGTCGGTTCCCTGACCGGCTCGCGGGGCCAGAGCATCGGGATGCTTATCGTCTGCAGGGACGTAACGGAGCGGCGCAAGGCGCTGAGCCAGCTCGCAGACAGCGAACACCTCGTACGCACACTGATCGAGACCTCGTCGAACGGTATCCTGCGATTTGCGCGCGACGAGAACGATCCGGATCGCCGCTATCGCTGTGTCTTCGCCAACCGCGCTGCGGAGTCGTTCGTCGGCGACGGGCCGGGAACGCTCGTCGGCATGCCCCTCGAGAAGCTCGAACAACTCGACCCCGAGAGGCTGCTGCGTCACTTCACGGCGGAACGTCATCTCGTGACACAGATGAGTTTCGAAGTGGCGCGCGACGACGGTGACGGCGGTGACGACGATGACGGCGGTCGCTGGCTGCGCATCGTCGGCGAGCCCGTCGGCGACGACATCTCGGTGACGCTGATCGACATCACCCAGCGCAAGCGAAACGAAGACAAGATGCTGGCGGACGCGCTGCGCGATCCGCTGACCGGCGTCCTGAACCGCCGTGGATTCGAACAGGAAGGCGTGTCGCGTATCCGGCGCAGCAGCGTGGGTGCCGTTCTCTATCTCGACCTCAATCACTTCAAGTCGATCAATGACCGGTTCGGCCACCAGGCCGGCGACGCTCTGCTGAAAGCCTTCGGCCACCGCCTGGAATTCTGCCTGCGGCCCGAAGACGTGCTCGGGCGGCTCGGCGGCGACGAGTTCGGTATCGTGCTGCCGGGCGTCAGCCTCGATGACGTCAAGCATATTGCGGAACGCCTCGTACGGACGGCATCCGAGGCCTACATCATTCAGGGCCGGGAAATAAAGTGCACGGCCAGCGTCGGCATTGCGCTGATACCCAAGCACGGCGAGGAGCTGTGGCACCTGCTGAGCGTCGCCGACGAGGCGATGTACGCGACCAAGGCGATACCCGAGGAACAGGCCGCGAACGACCGCGCAGCCTACGTCGACGCGGCGACCGCGTCGTAGGCGCAGGCCGCATGGGCGGCTCGCGGACGGGGTCCGCTCCAACGGCCGGCTACTACGGGTACAATACCCGCATGGCGACCAATGTACTCGTGTTGTGCACGGGCAACTCCGCGCGCAGTATCCTGGGCGAAGTCCTGATCAACGAGCTCGGGAACGGGCGCTTCAAGGCGTTCAGCGCGGGAAGTCATCCGGTTGGAACCGTCAATCCGGGCGCCGTTGCGAAGTTGCAGGCGCAGGGTCACCCGGTGGACGGCCTGACGTCCAAGTCGTGGGACGCGTTCAGCGGGCCCGGCGCACCGGCCGTCGATATCGTAATCACCGTCTGCGACAACGCCGCCGGTGAAGCCTGTCCCCTCTGGAACGGTGCGCCCGTTACGGTCCACTGGGGTATTCCCGATCCCGCAGCCGATGGCGATTTCGACGCGGCCTACGCGCGTCTGAGGCGCCGGGTGGAAGCGCTCGTGGCGCTACCGGTCGAAGACCTCGATACCGGCGCCTTGCAGGCCGAACTCGTACGGATACACGGTTGAGGGGCCGCGCCTACGGGGCGGGGAAGGGCTTCAGCTCGGCGACTGCCGGATCGGCCGTATCGAGGATGACCATCTCGACGACATCGCCGTCGACGACGTCGATCCGCACGGGCCCGGCGAGCGTCGTCCGCTCTCCGGCGGGCGTCAGGAACAGGTCGTAGGCGCCTGCCTGCACGGGTATGGGCGGCGTCAGCGACGGGGTCGGCAGAACGCCTGCGATCGGATTGTCGTCGTCTTCTATCGTCTCGTCGGCCGGCAGCAGGTAAACGTCGACCAGCGCGTTGTCGAGCGCGGTCTGATAGAACAGCAGCTTTGCGTACAGACTG
>JAKSCZ010000321.1 GCA_022360335.1 Pseudomonadota bacterium | reverse complement strand
GGTGGACAGAGAACCGAGTTCGTCCAGGCTCTCGAGGATGGCGTTGCGGACGATCTCGGCCGCTTCCTGCGGATTGCGATGTGCGCCGCCGAGCGGCTCCTCGAGCACTTCGTCGACGAGACCGAAATCGCTGAGACTCGACGCGGTAATGCGCATGGCCTCGGCGGCCTCCTCGGCCTTCTCGGCGCTCTTCCAGAGGATCGACGCGCAGCCCTCGGGCGAGATGACCGAGTAAATGCCGTACTGGAGCATCAGCAGCCGGTCGGCCACGCCGATAGCGAGCGCCCCGCCCGAACCGCCCTCGCCGATGACGACGCTGACGATCGGTGTCTCGAGCCCCGCCATCAGGTACAGGCTGTACGCGATCGCCTCGCTCTGACCGCGTTCCTCGGCGCCGACGCCCGGGTAGGCGCCGGGCGTATCGATGAACGTGACGACCGGCAGCCCGAATTTCTCCGCCATGCGCATCAGGCGCTGGGCCTTGCGATACCCCTCCGGCTTCGGCATGCCGTAGTTGCGGCGCACGCGCTCCTTGGTGTCGCGCCCCTTCTGGTGACCGATGAACATGCACGAGCGGCCGTCGATACGGCCGATGCCCGCGATGACGGCCGGGTCGTCGGCGTACATACGATCGCCGTGCAGCTCCTGGAAATCGGGCGAGATGAGGTCGAGATAGTCCTGGGTGTACGGACGCGACTCGTGACGCGCGACACGGGCGATCTGCCACGGGCTGAGCTTGGCGAAGATACTCTTCGTCAGCGATTCGCTCTTGGCCCTGAGGCGGGCGACTTCCTCATTGATGTTGATTTCCGAGTCGTCGCCGACGTAGCGCAGCTCCTCGATCTTCGCCTCGAGTTCGGCGATCGGTTGCTCGAAATCCAGGAATTTCATGTCCATCAATTCAATTCCCTCGACGGGGTATATAGAAGACGCACACTATTGTTCCCGAGCAATTCCGTCAACTTGTCGCGCAATTCTCGACTCGGTCGCACGGCCCATTCCGGTCCGAGCGACAGGCGCGCGCAGGCGCTTTCGCCGACGTAGCGCACGGACACGTCGCAGCTGCCCTCGCGGAACGGCAGCAGCAGATCGTGCAGCCTGGCGAACAGCGCTTCGCCCCGGCCGTTCGGCGCCAGGTTCAGGACGAGGCCGCGCGCTCGCGATTCGATGACGCGGTCGATCTGCAGCACGCTTTTGGCATTGACCGTCCAGGCGCCGATGAAATCGTCGTAGCGCAGGCCGCCCGATACGACGACGATCTCGTCTTTGACGAGCAGGTGCCTGAATTCCTGGAACGCCTCGCTGAAGAAGCCGATCTCCATGCGGCCCGTATCGTCGTCCAGCACGACGCTGACGCGGTTGCCACGCTTGCGCACGTCGACGATCAGGCCCGCGACCGTCGCCTCGCGCTGCGACGCATAATGGCGCTCGCCCCGGTTCGTCTGCGGCGGGGGCTCGGCGGTGATATCGCCGAGCCCGCCGTCCGTGAAGTGCTGCGCATCGTGACGCACGGCGTCGAACGGGTGCCCGGTCAGGTAGAGGCCGAGGGCCTCTTTCTCGTTGATCAGCAACAGGTGCTGCGGCCACTCGGCGAGCTGCGGCGCTTGCTCGCACGGCTCGGCATCCGCTGCCGGTTCGCCGAGACCGAACATGTCGTCCTGCCCCGCCGCCGCGGCCTTCGCCTGCTGGTCGGCGCTGCGCAGCGCTTCGGGCACCCGGTGCATGAGGCCGCGGCGTGTCGCGCCGAAACAGTCCATGGCGCCGGACTTGATCAGCGCTTCGAGCGTGCGGCGGTTGATCCTGTCGTGATCGACGCGCCGGCAGAACTCCGTGAGGTCTGCGTACGGACCGTTTGCGTCCCGGTCGCCGATGAGCGATTCGACCGCTGCGCGGCCGACGCCTTTGATCGCGCCGAGTCCGTACAGCATCGTGTCGTCGGCCGATACGCTGAAGTGATACTCCGAGCGATTGACGTTCGGAGCGAGCAGTTCCAGTTCGAGCTTGCGACAGTCGTTCCTGAGCGTCACGAGCCGGTCCGTGTTCTGCAGATCGGCGCTCATGACCGCAGCCATGAACGCCGCCGGGTGATTCGCCTTCAGATACGCGGTCTGGTACGACAGGACGGCATACGCCGCCGAATGCGACTTGTTGAAGCCGTATCCCGCGAACTTCTCCATGAGGTCGAAGATGTGCGTCGCAGTCTTCTCGGCCACGCCGCGCTCGGTCGCACCGCCGACGAAGATCTCGCGCTGTTTCGCCATCTCCTCGGGTTTCTTCTTGCCCATGGCGCGACGCAGCAGGTCGGCGCCGCCGAGCGTGTAACCGGCGAGCACCTGCGCGATCTGCATGACCTGTTCCTGGTACAGAATGACGCCGTAGGTCTCCTCGAGAACCGGCTTGAGATCCGGGTGCAGGTAATCGATGTCGGCCTTGTTGGACGCATGCTTGCGGGTGATGAAATCGTCGACCATGCCCGATTGCAGGGGGCCCGGCCGGAACAGGGCGACGAGCGCGACGAGGTCGTCGAACTGGTCGGGACGCATGCGCTTGATCAGGTCGCGCATGCCGCTCGATTCGAGCTGGAAAACGGCGGCCGTGCGCTTGCTGCGCAGCAGCGCGAACGTCTTCTCGTCGCGTTCGGGAATGCGATCGATGTCGAGGTCGAGCCCCGGGTGAGTTTCATTGGCAATGCGCACGGCCCAGTCGATGATCGTCAGCGTCTTGAGCCCCAGGAAGTCGAACTTGACGAGACCGACGGCCTCGACGTCGTCCTTGTCGAGCTGCGTCACGACGTTGACGCCGCCCTCCTCGCAGTACAGCGGCGCGAATTCGGTCAGCGGTCCCGGCGAGATGACGACGCCGCCCGCGTGCTTGCCCGCATTGCGGACGAGACCTTCGAGCGACGTCGCAAGGTCGATGATCGCCGTGACTTCTTCGTCGTCGCGATACATCGACGCGAGTTCGTCGGATTGCTCGAGCGCTTTTTCGAGCGTCATGCCGATCTCGAACGGCACCTGCTTTGCAATACGGTCCACGAATCCGTAAGGCTGACCGAGGACCCGGCCGCAGTCCCGGATCACGGCTTTCGCGGCCATCGTACCGAACGTGATGATCTGCGAGACGCGCTCGCGCCCGTAGCGCTCGGACACGTAGTCGATGACGTCGTCGCGGCCTTCCATGCAGAAGTCGATGTCGAAGTCGGGCATGGAAACGCGCTCGGGGTTCAGGAAGCGTTCGAACAGCAGGTCGTGCTGCAGCGGATCGAGGTCGGTAATGCCGAGCACCCAGGCGACCAGGGAACCCGCGCCCGATCCGCGGCCCGGTCCCACGGGTACGTCGTTCTCGCGGGCCCAGCGTATGAAATCCGCGACGATCAGGAAGTAGCCGGGGAATCCCATCGACCGGATCACATCGAGTTCGGTCCGCAGCCGCTCCCGATACGGCGCACTGAACGCGGCGCGCTCCCGCTCCGGAACCGATCGCGCCGCGTAGACGCGCTCCAGCGCGGCTTCGAGGCCGCGCACGGCTTCCGCCTCGAGAAACCCTGCCTCGTCCTGACCTTCGGGCACGGGGAACGCCGGCAACACGCTGTCGCCGAGCCGCAGATCGAGCGAGCAGCGCTTGGCGATCTCGACCGTGTTCTCGAGCGCCTCGGGGATATCCGCGAACAGCTGCGCCATCTCGTCGGGCGTGCGCAGGTATTGCTGCTGGCTGTAGAGCCTGGGCCGCTCCGCATCGGCGAGCACGCGCCCGTCGTGAATGCAGACACGCGCCTCGTGTGCATCGAAATCCTCGGCCTTCAGGAAACGCACGTCATTGGTGGCAACGACGGGGGTGCCCGTCTCGCTCGCGAGCGCGAGACTTTCCCGCACACAGTCTTCCTCCCCCGGGCGTCCGGTCCGGACCAGTTCGAGGTAGAACCTGTCCGGGAAGACGCTGCGCCACTCGTGGAGCCGCTCCCGTGCCTGCGCCCCGTGATTGGCGTGCAGCGCGTGACCGATGTCGCCGTGCAGGCCGCCCGACAAGGCGATGAGCCCCTCGCAGGCGGCCGGCGTCAGCCACTCGCGCCTGGCCATCGGATCGCCGCGGTGCTGTCCCTCGAGATAGCTGCGCGTGATGATCTGCGACAGGTTGAGATAGCCGGTCCGGTTCTGGGCGAGGAGCAACAGTGCATAAGGCCGGTCGGGTTCGTCGCCGTTCAGCACGCGCAGGTCGACGCCGACGATCGGCTTGACGCCGGCGTCCATCGCCTTGCGGTAGAACTTGACGAGCCCGAACAGGTTGTTCTGATCCGTCAGCGCGACGGCCGGCATGCCCGACGCCGCGCAGGCGGTCACCAATGCGGGGATCCGCAGCGTACTGTCCACCATGGAGTACTCGGTGTGCAGATGCAGGTGCACGAAACCCGGCGCATTCACACGCTCGCCCTCACCGGTGCGAAACTCGTACGATGCTGCGCACAGGGCCCGTATTCGCGCAGACGCTGCACGTGGACCTCCGTGCCGTAGCCCTTGTGTTGCGCGAAACCGTATTCGGGATGCATCCGGTCCAGAAACTCCATGATACCGTCGCGGGTCGTCTTGGCGACGATGGATGCGGCGCTGATCGCCTCGATCGTCGCGTCACCGCCGACGATCGCTTCGCCTTCGATACGGACGCCGTCCCATTCGAGATCGGGCAGGCGGTTTCCGTCGACCTGCACGCCGGTCGGCGTGACGGTCAGGTTGGCGATCGCACGGCGCATGGCGAGCATGGTCGCCGCGAGGATGTTCAACTCGTCGATCTCCCCGGACTGCGCCCAGCCGACCGACCAGCAGACGGCCCGGCGCCGGATCTCGTCCGCAAGCCGGGTGCGTCGCCGCGCCGTCAGCCTTTTCGAATCGGCGAGACCTTCGATACGATCGTCAGGGTCCAGGATCACGGCGGAAGCGACGACGGGACCCGCCAATGGTCCGCGCCCCGCCTCGTCGACGCCGGCGACGAGTTCGCCCAATTCGAACGGTCTTGCCTGCTGCATTCCTGGTGTGAAGCCAATCGCCCGTCTACGCCGTGCCGGTCAGCGCCGCGCCAGCTCGATAATCGCCTCGGCGGCATGCTGGCCCGAATCCAGCGCCAGCTCGTTCCGGAGTCTATCAAAACTGCGGCCGATGAACCGGCGCCGCTGCGGATCGTCGAGCAGCGCGACGACTGCGTCCGATATCGGTCCGGGCCGGGCATCGCCCTGGATGAACTCGGGTACCAGCGGCTCCTCGGTAAGGAAGTTGGGCATCGTGTAGTGCGTGAGCCTGACGAGGCGGAGTCCCTTGCCGATCAACCAGCTCAAAGCCGCGACGCGATAGGCCTCGACGGCGGGCTTGCGCAGCAATGCGGCCTCGAG
>JAKSCZ010000391.1 GCA_022360335.1 Pseudomonadota bacterium | reverse complement strand
TGGCCCGCGCGGAACCACCGGTGATCGCCGAGGGCCTCGCGGCCCCGCCGGACATGGTGGCCAATGCGCTGCCGCAGGCGCTCATTCTGACGGCGATCGTCATCGGCTTCGGTCTGCTCGCCTTCACCTTGGCCCTGATGTTTCGCGCCTACCAGTCCTTCGGAACCCTCGACGGGGACGCGCTGCGCTTCGCCGAGCCGGAACGGCCCGCTAATCAGGCCGCACGGCCGAACCAAGAGGCCCCAAAACCATGAGCGGTCTCCTCTCGCTCCCGATTCTGGTGCCCTTGGCGACCGCTATCCTGGCCTTCCTGCTTCGCGACAAAAGAGCGGTGGCGCGCACGGTCAGCGTCGGCGGATGCGCAGCCCTTCTCTTGGTCGCCGCCATCCTGTTCGCGCAGGTCTGGCATCACGGGGTGATTGCCGGACAAATGGGCGACTGGCGCGCGCCCTTCGGCATTACCTTGGTCGCGGATCTCTTAAGCGCGGTCATGGTTCTGATCACGGCGATCACCGGCCTGGCGGTCGCCATCTATGGCTTGGCCGATATCGACAGCAAGCGCGAGGCGTTGGGCTACCACGCGCTGTTCCATGTTCTGCTGGCCGGCGTGTGCGGCGCCTTTGTCACCGGCGATTTGTTCAATCTGTATGTCTGGTTTGAAGTGATGCTCATCGCGTCCTTCGGACTGCTTGTGATTGGCGGCGGCAAGGAGCAGCTCGACGCGGGCATCAAGTATGTGGCCCTGAACCTGGTCGCGACGATCCTGTTTCTCTCGGGCATCGGATTGCTTTACGGCGTGACCGGCACGCTCAACCTGGCCGACCTTCATCGCGCGATCGGCGCGGTCGAAACTCAGGGCTTGATCACGGTCATTGCCGTCATCTTCATGGTCGCTTTCGGGATCAAGGCGGCGGTGTTCCCCTTGTTCTTTTGGCTGCCGGCGTCGTATCACACGCCGCCGGTCGCCGTGTCCGCCGTCTTTGCCGGGCTGCTGACCAAGGTGGGCGTCTATGGCATGTTCCGCATGTTCACGCTCGTCTTTACCCACGACACCGTCTACACGCACGGTTTGTTGCTGATTGTTGCCGTGCTTACGATGGTGACCGGCGTCCTGGGCGCGGCGGCGCAAACCGAGTTTCGCAAGATCCTGTCGTTCCACATTGTCAGTCAGATCGGCTACATGATCCTCGGCCTGGCGCTGCTCACGCCGCTCGCGCTCGTCGGCGCCGTGTTTTATCTGATCCACCACATCATCGTGAAAGCGAACCTGTTTCTGGTCAGCGGCGTGGCGCGGCGGCTGACCGGCTCTTTCGACCTCAAAGCCATGG
>JAKSCZ010000641.1 GCA_022360335.1 Pseudomonadota bacterium | reverse complement strand
TCGAGCAGCTCGTCGTCGTCGAAGGCTACATGGATGCCGTCGCGCTGGCGCGCCACGGCATCGATTTCGTCGTCGCGACGCTCGGCACCGCGACGACCGCGGAGCACCTGAACCGCCTGTTTCGCCTGACCGACAACGTCTGCTTCGCGTTCGACGGCGACCGCGCCGGCCGCAAGGCGGCCTGGCGAGCCCTCGAGAATGCGCTGCCCCTGATCCGGGAGGGGCGGCAGGTGCGCTTCCTGTTCCTGCCCGACGGTCACGACCCGGACTCGTTCGTCAACGAATTCGGCACGGATGCATTCCTGAGCGCGCTGGAGGAAGCCAGCGCCTTGTCCGAGTTCCTCATCGAGGAGCTTGCGGGCCAGGTCGACATGTCGACGGTCGACGGCCGCGCGCGGCTCGCGGAGCTGGCGCGTCCGCTGATCAGCAGGATTCCGCCCGGCGTCTACCGGGAGCTGCTCCTCGACAGCCTTGCGCAGGCGGTTGGCCTGACCACGGCGAAGCTCGACAAGATGCTGGGCAGCGGCCCATCGGGCGGACCGGGCGGCAGGGCCGCCTCGGGCCGGACCCGGCCGGGCAGCGCGACAAGGTCGGGCGGTCACCCGTCGATCGTCCAGCACGCGGTATCGCTGGTCCTGAACCATCCGGCGTCGGCGCTCGAGGCCGACGTGGCGCGGCTGGCCGGCGTGGCACGCAAGGGGACCGATCTGCTCGCGTCCCTCATTGAAACCGTGCAGGCCGAGCCCAATATAAGCACCGCCGGGCTCGTGGAGCGTTACCGGCACGACGAACAGGGCCGCTACCTGGGGCGGCTGGCTGCGGCGGAACTGCCCGCCGACGAGGATTTCGACGCGGCGACGGAACTGGCCGACTGCCTCGCGCAGCTGGAACTGCTCGGCCGCAAGGAGAGGATTGCCTTTTTGATTGAGAAACAGCGTGTTAACGGCCTGACCGACGACGAGAAGGCCGAGTTGCAGGCACTCCTGAGGGCTGCACAACTCGACGCCGTTTATATAGATTCAGCTCTTCCATGAGAGTAACATTAATCGTTTGCATTCTTTACCCGCAGGGGTTTGCGTCTTGACTGAGAAAAAAGCACCCGTTGGCGTGAGCAAGCAGGCTCAGCAACTCAAGGATCTGATCGCCCGCGGCAAGGAACAGGGGTATCTGACCTACGTCGAGGTCAACGATCACCTGCCCAACGACATCGTCGATCCCGAGCAGATCGAAGACATCGTCAACATGATCAACGACATGGGAATCACGGTGTACGAAGAGGCGCCGGAGACGGAGTCGAAGACGCTGACGGACACCCCGGTGACGGACGAGGACGCGGTCGAGGAAGCCGAGGCGGCTCTCGCGAACGTCGACGCCGAGTTCGGGCGCACGACCGACCCCGTGCGCATGTACATGCGCGAAATGGGCACGGTCGAACTCCTGACGCGCCAGGGCGAGATCGAGATCGCAAAGCGCATCGAGGACGGCCTCAACCAGGTCAAATACCACATGGTGCATTTCCCGCCGACCGTCGACATCATGCTCGGCGTCGCCGACAACGTGTTGGCGGGCGAGAGCCGCATGCAGGATTTCGTGGTCGGTTTCATCGACCCGAACGAACCCGACGAGATCGCCCCGCCCGCGCCGAAGACCGATGACGACGACGACGAGGTCGTCGACACCGGACCGGATCCCGACGAGGTCAAGGCGCGCGTCAGGGTCATTCGCCGACACTACAACCGGTCGATGAAATACCTCGGCAACTACGGGCTCAAGGACAAGCGCACGGTCGGCGCACAGGACGACTGCGCGCAGCAGATCATGGAGCTGAAGCTCGCGCCGAAGCTGTTCGACCTGCTGGTGCGCAACCTGCGCGACGTGATCGCCATCGTCCGCAGCCAGGAGCGCCTCGTCATGCGCCTGTGCGTGCGCGACGCCGGCATGCCGCGCAAGGACTTCCTCGCGAGCTTCCCGAAGAGCGAAACCGATCTCAACTGGGTCGACAAGCACATCCGCGCGAAGCGCAAGCACAGCTCGACGCTCGCCAAGCTCAAGGACGACATCCTGCGCGCGCAGCGCAAGCTGATCGCCGTCGAGGAAGCGACCAGGCTGACGATCACCGAGATCAAGGAGATCAACCGCCAGATGTCGATCGGCGAGGCGAAGGCCCGTCGCGCGAAGAAGGAGATGGTCGAGGCGAACCTGCGTCTTGTGATCTCGATCGCGAAGAAATACACGAACCGCGGCCTGCAGTTCCTGGACCTGATCCAGGAGGGCAACATCGGCCTGATGAAGGCGGTCGACCAGTTCGAGTACCGCCGCGGTTACAAGTTCTCGACGTACGCTACCTGGTGGATTCGCCAGGCGATTACGCGCTCGATCGCGGACCAGGCGCGCACGATCCGCATCCCGGTCCACATGATCGAGACGATCAACAAGCTGAACCGTATTTCCCGGCAGATGCTCCAGGAGATGGGCCGCGAGCCGCTGCCGGACGAACTGGCCGAACGCATGGAGATGCCCGAGGACAAGGTCCGCAAGGTACTCAAGATCGCGAAGGAGCCGATCTCGATGGAGACGCCGATCGGCGACGACGAGGACTCGCATCTCGGCGATTTCATCGAGGACCAGACGGTGCGTTCGCCGGTCGACTCGGCGACGACGTCGGGCCTCAAGGAGACGACGCACTCGGTGCTGGCCGGCCTGACGCCGCGCGAGGCCAAGGTTTTGCGCATGCGCTTCGGTATCGACATGAATACCGACCACACGCTCGAGGAAGTCGGCAAACAGTTCGACGTCACGCGTGAGCGCATCCGCCAGATCGAGGCCAAGGCCTTGAGGAAACTGCGCCACCCGACGCGCTCGGACCAGCTGCGGAGCTTCCTGCTCGAAGACTGATGCGTCTCGGTGCCCCTGGTCTCCCGTCCGCTCGCGCCGCGGCAATATTTGCTAGAATCCTCGCCCTTGCGTGGGCCTGTAGCTCAGTTGGTTAGAGCAGGGGACTCATCGAAACGGTGCGCTCGCGCCGAAAGGCGCGGGATGAACGGGATGAATTCAGGGAAACCTCAGCAGTTCGGCTGGTGGCGATCCTGAGCCGAGCCGCGGGTACACCCGCGGAAGGTGCAGAGACTACCTGGGGACTTCAGCGTCCTTGATAACAGGCTAGAGCGTCCCGCCCCTAACGATTCGGTCGAGGGTGATGAGATAGTCCGCTCCGCCCGGAAACGAGCGGGTACAGTGAATCCCTTGGTCCCAGGTTCGAGTCCTGGCGGGCCCACCAACTCCATTTTGCCGCCCGAATATGCCGCTGAGGCTTTGAAAGGTCAGGCTCGAACTCGTCTAGGCATAACGCCGCGTGTGCTTCACCTTGGTTATCGCAGAGGCAGCAGCTTCATTGTAAGTCGCAAACGTGAACGTAACATCGTCTCCGTCATTCAGTATGGTCTGATCAATACCTTTCGGGGAAGGCGCGCCATTAACAAAAAATTCCCAATAGAAGAATGGATTCGACGTTGATTTGAACGTGTCATAGGTCTCGTTAATCATATTTACCAGGTATCCGAGACTGCTACCGTAATACTCCATCGAATAGATAAAATCTCCAGCCAGATTGTCTTCCGCCAGCTCGAGAGCGTTCTGCGCGTTCATTCCCGATGTCCAGGCCACACTTGTGCTTGGACCTCCTGTAACAGCAACATTGACCGTCATGAGAACTCCTTGAATTTCCAATCTGCGGTATTGGCGAACATTGTGTTTGGCACATTCCGGACGTTCCGGCAGGAATCAAACCCGCCTTTGTCAAGTGTAGGACACATTCGGCGCAATATCTGCCGATAAGCTGACACGAACGAGCGATCCGCGTTCCCTGCAAATCGAACCGCCACGGCACTGACCGCCACTGCCTCCCCGGCAGAACCGGGGGCTAGAAGATCTCGGCCGCATCCGGCAGCCACGCCGACCAGTAATCGACCTTCGCCCGCAGCTCGGCGACGGCTTCTTCGGGCTCACGGTGCAGCAGCCGCACCCGATCGCCCGGCCGCAGCTGCCCCGTCAGGTGCCGGTCCGCCCTGGTCACCTGGGCCACGCGCGGATAGCCGCCGACGGTACCGGCATCGACGCCGAGCAGGTAGGGCGCGTCCCCGGGGCACTGGATCGTGCCCGGCAGGACGCCGGCACTCGGCATGCGGCCCTCGGAGGCGACGGACAGCGGCGGCCCGTCGAGTCGCAGCCCCATGCGGTCCGCGCGCCGGTCGACGACCCAGTTCGCTCCGAACAGCGCCTCCCGCCCCGCCCCGTCGAGTAACGGCGTCTCGGCCGACTCGCACACGCGCAGGGCCCGGCTCGCCGCCATCGGCGGACGAAACTCCGCCGGCGTGGTTACGGCCTCGGCGGCCCCGGCGGCGTACTGCAGCGCATCGCCCGCCTGCAGCGCCCTGCCGCCGAAACCGCCGAAGGCCGCCTGCAGGTTCGTCGACGAAGAACCCAGGACGTCGTCGGCGTCGAAACCGCCCGCGACGGCCAGGTACAGCCTCGCGCCCGCCGTCGCCGGGCCGATGACGAGTTCGTCGCCCGCCCGCGCGAAGAGCGTCTCGTGCGCCTCGACCGCGATTCCGTTCCGGGCCACCGGAACGGCGGCGCCCGCAAACGCATACGCGCAATCGCGTTCGAAACGCAGCACCGGGCCCGCCAGGGTGACTTCGAGCGCCGTGGCATCCCATGCGTTGCCGACGAGCCGGTTGGCGAGCGCCAGCGACAGCGGGTCGGCCGCGCCGCCGGCCGGTACGCCCTGGTGCCGCAGGCCCGTGCGAGGCCGCGACTGCAGCGTCGACTGCAGGCCCGGCTTGACGACCGTCATCGTCATGCGTCGAACTCGCCGGGCCCGATCGCCACGAAGCGGACTCGCATGCCGGGCTCGAGAACGAACGGGTTCGCGGCCGCCGGATCGAACAACTTGCGGGGCGTTCTGCCGATCAGCGTCCAGCCGCCGGGACTCGCCATCGCGTAGATTCCCGTGCGCGCGTCGGCGATGCCGATCGAACCCGCCTCGACGCGCTGCCGCGGCTCGGTGCGTCGCGGCACCCTGAGCCGCTCGTCCAGGCCGCCGACGAACGCGAAGCCCGGCGTGAAGCCGATCATGTCGACGCGGTATTCGCTGCCCGTGTGCAGGGCTACGATCTCGTCACCGGACAGGCCGGTTGCCCTGGCGAGCTCATCGAGGTCGGGCCCGTGATCCCCGCCGTAGACGACGGGAATCTCGACGAGCGTGTCGCTGACGCGCAGCGCTGCGGTCCCCTCCTCGAGCACGGACGCGATCGTACGCCCGACCTCGTCGGCGTTGTACCGGGTTGCGTCGAAGCGGAGCAGGACCGAGCCGATACCCGGGACGACGTCGAGCCAGTCGCCGGATCGCCTGAGCTGCGCCGCGAGTGCCTGCGCCTCCTGCGGAGACCCGGCGGCGACCGAGAAGGCGTCGTCACCGCATCGCGTGAGCACGAATTTCGACTCCGTGAGACTCGAGTACGTCGCGCACGGCGCGTGCCGTGCCGGCCGCGCCCTCGGTATCGCCGTGAATGCACAGCGTATCGGCCCGAACCTCGATCTCGTCGCCGTTTCTCGCCGTGACGCGGCCCTCCAGAGCGAGCCGCACGGCCTGCGTCGTGGCGACGTTGAGGTCCTCGTGGACGGCGCCCGGCTCCTTGCGCGATACGAGCGTCGCATCCGGCTCGTAGCTTCGGTCGATGAACGCCTCGGCGATGAAATCGAGCCCGTGCCGATTGGCCGCGGCCTCGAGCTCCGTGTTCGCCATACCCACGAAGGCCGGCCCGCCCGGCGCCTCCGCCGTGACGCGTGCGACGACGTCGGCCAGCGCTGCGTCACCGACCGCGTCGTTGTACAGCGCACCGTGCGGTTTGACGTGCGAGACCCTCGCGCCCAGATCGGCGGCGATGTCGGTGAGCGCGGCGACCTGCTGCGTCAGGGACTCGTACAGCGCGTCGCCGCGCATGAATCCGCTCGCACGCCCGAAGCCCTCGCGATCGGGGTAACCCGGATGCGCACCGACGGCGACACCGTTCGCAATCGCTGCCCGGATCGTGCGCGCCATCGTCTCGGCATCGCCCGCATGGCCGCCGCAGGCGATGTTCGCGCTCGACACGATACGCAGCAGCTCGTCGTCGTAAGGGGCGCCTTCGCCGATATCTGAATTGAGGTC
>JAKSCZ010000577.1 GCA_022360335.1 Pseudomonadota bacterium | reverse complement strand
TGCGCCTCGGCCCATCGCAGGTACATGCGCAGGATCATCTCCGCCCAGTCCTGCGCCTCGGTCCCGCCCGCGCCGGACTGGATGTCGAGATAGGCGTTGTTGGCGTCCATCTCGCCCGAAAACATGCGCCGGAACTCGAGGCCCGCGACCCGGCTTTCGAACTTCCCGAGATCGTCGACGACTTCGTCGACCGTATCGGTGTCGCCTTCTTCTACCGCCATGTCGAGCAGCTCGCCCGCATCGCTGAGCCCGGTTCTCAGGTCGTCGAGCCCGGCGACGACGCTTTCGAGCCGCGCGCGCTCCCGGCCCAGCGCCTGGGCGCGCTCGGGCTCGTTCCACACGTCCGGCTGTTCGAGTTCGCGCTGAACCTCGGTCAGACGCTCCGCCTTGGCGTCGTAGTCAAAGATACCTCCTCAACGCATCGGAGCGTTCGGCGAGGTCGGCGATCGTCTGTCTGATCTGGCTGGTTTCCATGGTTCTATAGCGCTGCAATCTGCTCGACGACGAGCTGCGGATTCTCGATGCCGCGATACTCGTTGACGTCGAGCCGAAACGCAAGCCGTACGTTGCCCCGGTAGGCAGGCCCCGCCTGGTTGAACGCTATGGCATCGACGGCCGCGCCGCCGCTCGCGGGGCGTACCCGGAGCTTCAGGTGATTCTCCCCGACGACCCGTTGCTCGACCACCGAGAAGTCGCCGCACCACACGGGTTCGGGGAAGCCGGCACCCCAGGGGCCGGCATCTCGCAGGGAACGCGCAAACCCGAGGTTGATCGCCTCACCCGGCAACGGACCGTCAGTGACGATCGCGCCGCTGAAATCCGCATCGGGGTACATGCGTTCCATCCGTTCGGCGACGACGCCTTCGAAGGCCTCGAGGTCCGCCTCGGCGATCGTCAGGCCGGCGGCCATCGCATGCCCGCCGAATTTGACGATGAGCCCGGGCCGCACGGCGTGCACCGCCTCGAGCAGGTCGCGGATGTGTACGCCCTGGATCGACCGCGCCGATCCCTTGAGCGTATCGCGGCTCTCGCGTGCAAACGCAATGACGGGCCGGTGGCAACGTTCGCGCACGCGCGCAGCGATCAGGCCCACGACGCCCTGGTGCCAGTCGGCGTCATAGACGCACACGCAGGCCGGCCAGCGCTGCGAACCGAGCGTATCGACGTACGCAAATGCCTGCTCGCGCATCGTCGCCTCGATGTCCCGCCGTTCGCTGTTGATCCGGTCGAGCGAAACTGCATGGTGCATCGCCGTATCGTCGTCGTCCGCGAGCAGGCACTCGATGCCGACCGAAATGTCCTCGAGCCGCCCCGCTGCATTGATGCGGGGCCCAACGGCGAAACCGAGATCCGCGCTCACGCAACGCGCGACCCGTCGACCCGACTGCCGCAGAATGGCCCGAATGCCGGCGACCGCCCGTCCCGCGCGAATGCGCAGCAGGCCCTGATGGACGAGCACGCGATTGTTGTGGTCGAGCGGCACGACGTCGGCGACCGTGCCCAGTGCAACGAGGTCGAGGTACTTCGCCGGCACACGCGATGCACCCGTCATGCCCCGGTCCTCCAGCATGCGGCCGACGCGGGCCATCAGGTAGAACGCAACGCCGACACCCGCGAGAAAACGGCTCGGGAACGCGCTGCCCGGCAGGTTCGGATTGACGATGACCGCCGCATCCGGCAGCTCCTCGCCGGGCAGGTGATGGTCCGTCACGAGCACCGGGATCCCGAGTTCGTTCGCTCTGGCAACGCCGGTATTGCTCGAAATTCCGTTGTCGACGGTAATCAGCAGCGCCGGTGACCGCGCTGCCGCGACGTCGACGATTTCGGGCGTCAGTCCGTAGCCGTAGTCGAAGCGATTCGGCACGAGGTAGTCGACGTCGCCAAAGCCGAACTCGCGCAGACAACGCAAGGTCAATGCCGTGCTGGTCGCACCGTCGACATCGAAATCGCCGACGACGACGATCCTGCGATCCCTGTTCGCGATGACGAGTTCCGCCGCCGCATCGATCTTCTCGAGTGCGCCGACCGGCGCGAGCCTGGCAAGGCGGTAGTCCAGTTCTGCGGCGCCACGCAGGCCGCGCATCGCGAACAGGCGGGCGTGCAGCGGATCGATGTCGCCGAAAGACGCGACGGCATCGGCCGCCGGCGCCGGCCTCGTGACGACGGGACGCGGACTCGTCACTCGAGGAGTTCCGAGTCGCGCACCCAGAACCGCAGCGTTCGCACCGAGCGCACGTCGGCGCGCAGGCCGTCACGGAACAGCAATACGAGGCGCCTGAGCCGCCGCGTGCGCAGCAGCTCGCGCAGTTCGGCGAGATACGCCTCCAGGGCCCCGCTACGCCGGTCGGCCTCCGGCGTGACGGCAACGAATCCCTGCACCGATGCTTCCGCGCAGGCCGCGAAGTTTCCCGGCCAAGAATCGCTGACCGCCGTCGCGCTCTCCCAGTAACCCGTCAGCAGCGGGTCGTCCGCGAACAGCGGCGGCTGGGGGCGCGTCACTTTTTCGGGCGCCCTGCCGCCGCCCCAGAGCCACAGCGAATTGATGGGCTGCAGACCTTCGGCGACGCGCCGCTCGTTGACTTCGTGCCCGTGCAGCGCCATTTCGATTTCGCCGAGGATGTTGCGGTGCACCGACGTGTCGTCGCCGGTCGGCAGAAACGGACCGGGTTCGCGCCGGTCGACGACGCAGGCCGGAACCGCGGACGACGAGATCGGCCGGTCGGAACGCAGGTAGCCGTTCGACCCGAGCCGGATGAAGCCGAATCGATCGTCGTCCGCCAGGGCCGCCTGCAGATGATCGAACAGTCCCCGAAGGTCCGACGAGACGCCCCCCGTGAGTTGCAGCGCATGCAGCCAGAGACGGTCGAGCCGGGGCTCGAGGTATACGGGGTCGGCGGCCGCTATCCAGACCGTCGGCCGATCCCCGGTCTGTCCCCACATGCGCAGCGCGGCGAGCCCTTCCTCCGGGTACGGCAAACCGAGCTCGTCGGTGACCTGCGCGAGCAGTTCGCGGGGCTCGTCGGCCGGTCTGAGGTCCGACTGCGCGAGCCAGGCGCGAAGCGACCTGTCACGGAGCCTCCCGCCGCGCACCGGCGGCAGTACGACGACGGCGGAGTTTTTGTCATATGATGCGTTCACGGTCCGGCGTCGATGGTAAGGGAAGCGCTTTTGAAATTCACAAGAGAATCGTCGGCCAGGCTGGTCATTCGCAGCGTCTCGGAGTCGGAGATTCTGGTCAACGACGAGACGCACGGCGAAGGCATCGCGCTGACGCCCGACGGCGTACTCGGCGCCTGGCCGGCGACGCCCGTCGCCGAGCTGACCGCGGCACATTTCGACGGTGTCCTGGCCGTGAATCCCGAGATCGTCCTGCTCGGCACGGGCGCGTCGAATATCTTCCCGCCCCGCGAACTCACGTTCGCGTTCGCGCGCCTGGGAGTGGGCCTCGAAGTCATGGACACGGCCGCCGCCGCGCGCACGTTCACCGTGCTTGCAAACGAAGGGCGGAAGGTCGCGGCGATTCTTTACCTGTCGTAGGAGGGCCTTCAGGCCCGATTCGCGGCTGAAGCCGCTCCTACGATCAATCATCGATCAATCGGTCAATCGATCAGCCGATCAGTCCAGCAGCGCATCCCCCGAAATGCCGTGGCTCTCCAGCATCTCCCGGAGATTCTTCAGCGCATCGAGCTGGATCTGGCGCACGCGCTCGCGCGTCACGCCGATATCGTCGCCGATCTGCTCGAGCGTCGCGCGCCGGTAGCCGTGCAGGCCGAAGCGCCGTTCGAGGACTTGCCGCTGCTTGTCGCTGAGCTCCCAGACCCATTGATCGACGATGTCATGGACGTCGTCGGCCTGGGCACAAGCCGGCGGCTCGGCGGAACGTCGCGCCCGCAGCCGGTCGACGGGCCCGCCCATCTCGCCATCGTAGCCGGTCGAGCGCAGGGTCACGCGCTCGTGCAGCGACATCAGTCTTTCGACATCCGCGACGTCGCGATCCAGGTACCCGGCGATTTCGGACATCGTCGGCGCCCTGTCGTTTTTCTGGCGCAGGCGGCGCACCGCGCGCAGGCACGAATTGATGTCCTTGACGATGTGGATCGGCAAACGCACCGTTCGCGCCTGATTCATGATGCCGCGTTCGATGGTCTGGCGTATCCACCAGGTCGCGTACGTCGAAAAACGGAAACCCCGCTCGGGATCGAATTTCTTGACTGCGTGGATCAGCCCCAGGTTGCCCTCCTCGATCAGGTCGAGCAGCGGCAGGCCGCGATTGACGTAGCGGCGCGCGATCTTGACGACGAGTCGCAGGTTGCTCTCGATCATGCGCTGGCGGGCCGACTCGTCGCCCGCCCGGGCGCGCCGTGCGCAGTCCTTTTCCTCGTCCGCCGTCAGGAGCGGCGAGACGCCGATCTCGTCGAGGTACTGCCTTGTAGGATCCAGCAGCCGTCCCAATCCATACCCCCCTTTTTTTCGCAAGGGGCGGCCGTTCGTAGCGCTTATCTCGCCGGCAGAAACCGTCGCGGGTCAACCGGCCGACCGTTGCGCCTGATCTCGAAGTGCAGCCGCGGCTTGCGTTCCGGCCCCTCACCCATGGTCGCTATGCGCTGGCCCTGTTCGACTTCTTCTCCCTCTTCGACCAGCAGGGACTCCGTGTACCCGTAGGCACTCAGGTAGGTGTCGTTATGCTTCAGAATAATAAGCCGGCCGTATCCGATCAGTCCACTTCCAGCGTAGACGACCCGCCCCGAAGCCGCGGCAACAATGGCCTGGCCCGATTTGCCGTCGATCAGCACGCCCGTTCCGGGTCCCGGTTTTGCGCCAAACCGGACGTCGACCCGACCGCTCGTCGGCCACCCCCATACGGGCGCCGGCTCGGCCGGTATCTTCGGCAACGGTCGCGGCGCCGGTCGGGACGCGGTCGACGGGCCGCTCGCGCCGGAACGGGTTCCCGGCGGCGGCGTCAGCCGGATGACCTGCCCCGGATGGATCAGGGAGCCGTCGCCGAGCCGGTTCCAGCGCGCGACGTCGTCCGGGTCCTTGCCGTAGCGCCAGGCTATCGAGAACAGCGTTTCGCCGCTGCGCACGATATGCGTGTCGGGATCCTCGTACCACCGCGTGCCACCGCTGCAGGCAGCCAGCACCGACAACAGCGCCACGACGGTCAGTGCGCGTGAGATCATGAGCGCCTAATCCCGCATCATAAGCCACGCGATGACGATTGCCGTGATGCCGACTACGGTCCAGCCGATACGCTCGACGTGTTTCTGCAAGGTCTTCTCGAAGCGTTCGCCGCCGAGGCGCACGAAACCGGCGACGAGGTAGAAGCGCGCCGCGCGGCCCACCAGCGAGCCGATGAAGAACGCCGGCAGGTTGAGCACGGCGACGCCCGCGGCGATCGTGAACACCTTGTACGGAATCGGCGAGAAGCCTGCGACGAAAACGACCCATACACCGTAGTCGTCGAACCATCGCCTGGCCGTCTCGTAGGCATCCCAGTAACGGGACTCGCGCAGCCAGGGTTCGATCGCCTCGAACATGCCCCAACCGATCGCGTAGCCGCCGAGACCGCCGAGGACCGAGAACGCCGTCGCGATGAACGCAAACCGCATCCACCTGCTGCGATCGGCCAGACACATCGGCGCCAGCATGACGTCGACGGGGATCGGGAAGAACGAAGACTCGGCAAAACTCATCGCGCCGAGATAGCGTTCCGCATGCGGGTGGCCGGACCACGCCAGGACCCGATCGTACAGGGGACCGAACAGTCTCACGCCTGCCCTTTCACGAGCGGGACGAAGGTGACGGCGCCGAGCGATACCTGCTCGTAACGGTCGTTGCGGTTCGTGATCATGACGAGATCCTGGACGCCCTGCGGCCCGACCGGCGCGATCAGCCGCCCGCCGGGCGCCAGTTGCTCCAGCAGCCTGTGCGGCACTTCGTCGGGCGCCGCGGTCACGATGACGCCGTCGTACGGGCTGTATTTCGGCCAGCCGTCCCAGCCGTCGCCCGGCCTGAACTGCACGTTGTAGATATCCAGCTCCCGCAATCGCCGCCGGGTCTTCCTGAGGAGTTCCGGGATGCGCTCGATCGTGTAGATCGTCTTGACCAGCGGCGCCAGCACCGCCGTCTGATAGCCGCAACCGGTGCCGACCTCGAGCACTTTCTCACCCGCGAAACCCTCCAGCAGCGCTTCGGTCATGCGTGCGACGACGTAGGGCTGACTGATCGTCTGGCCGAGGCCGATCGGCAACGCCGTATCCTCGTACGCGCGGCTCGCGAGCGCCTCGTCGACGAACAGGTGCCGCGGCACGTTGCGAATCTGCTCGAGCACGGCCTCGTTGTTTATACCCTGGTCGCGGAGCCGCTGCACGAGCCGGTCCCGCGTGCGCGCCGACGTCATGCCGATGCCTTTGCGGACGTCGATCATCGAGCGAGCCATTGTGCGACCCCGTCCACCGCTTCGTGGCGCGTCAGATCGACCTTGAGCGGCGTCACTGCC
>JAKSCZ010000432.1 GCA_022360335.1 Pseudomonadota bacterium | reverse complement strand
TCGACGTCACCCGGGTGACGATGGGCAACGTCGGCGGGACCGAGTTCGCCGACAGGTGGGAGCCAGCAACGCTGGAGCAGGCGATGGAGGTCTGGACCGAGACCGGGGCCATGCCGTCGGCCTCGATGATGCCGGTGCACGACGCAGCCGAGGCGATCCTCACGGTGCTCGCCGTCGAGGCCCACATCGACGACCTCGCGGTCATCGAGCGTCCGAACAGCGCTGGCTAGGCTCCCTGCCGTGGCCGACGTGACCGCACCAGTGGACGGCCCGGGCCTGCTCGCCAGGTGGCGGTACGTCCTCCGCACCACCAACCCGCCCGAGGGCCGCGTCGACCTCGTCAGCCGCTGGCTGGTGATCACCCGCGCATCGGTGCTGCCGATGACGATCACCGCCGGGGCCGTCGCCGGGTTGCTGGCGGTGCGCCAGGACGGGTTCTCGGTCGGCTGGTTCCTGCTCGCGTTCCTCGGGATCGTGCTCGCCCACGTGTCGAACAACCTGATGAACGACCTGTTCGACACCGAGGTCGGCCTCGACACCGAGGAGTACCCCCGCGCGCTGTATGCGCCCCACCCGGTGCTGTCGGGGATGATCTCCCGCCGTGGGCTGGTCACTGCGGCGCTGGTGGTGAACCTCGCCGACCTCGCGATCCTCGTCGTGCTCTTCGCCGCCAGGGGATGGCCGGTGGTCGCGTTCGCGCTCGGCGGGTTCGTGCTCAGCGTCGCCTACACCGCACCGCCGCTGCGCCTGAAGAAGCGGGGCCTCGGCGAGCTGGACGTGCTGGTCGTCTGGGGTCCGCTGATGGTCGGCGGCACCTACTACGCCGCGGTCGGCGCGATCCCGTGGCAGGTGCTGGCCGCCTCGGTGCCCTACGGGCTCCTGGCCACCGCGGTGCTGATGGGCAAGCACATCGACAAGATCGAGTGGGACGAGCCGAAGGGCATCCACACGCTGCCCGTGGTGCTGGGCGAGCGCCGGTCGCGGCAGGCGACCCAGGGCCTCATCGCCGGCTTCTACGTCACCGTGGCCGCGTGCGTGGCGGCTGGTGCGCTGCCCTGGCCGTCGCTGCTCGTCGTGGTCGGCATCCCAGTGGCGGTGAAGGCATGGCGTGCGCTCTCGAGCCCCCGACCCGACCAGCCGCCCGAGAACTTCCCCGTGTGGCCGCTGTGGTTCGCCGCCATCGCGTTCCTGCACACCCGGCGGGCGGGGGCGCTGCTGGTCGTCGGCCTCGCGGTGGCCGCCGCGGCCGACATCAGCCCCTACGGGCTGAGCTGACGCGGCGGAGGCGGCTCAGCCCGC
>JAKSCZ010000310.1 GCA_022360335.1 Pseudomonadota bacterium | reverse complement strand
GCAGCTACGGGTATTGTGACGAGACCGGCGAGGAAATCGGCCTGAAGCGCCTCGAGGCGCGGCCAGTCGCGACGCTCTGTCTCGAAGCCCAGGAACGTCGGGAACTCGCCGAGCGCCAGTTCCGCGACCGGGACGATCGCTACCGCTAGTCAATACGTCGGCCGGTTCGCTCCCTCACCGACCGGTCCGTTGCACTTCGGCTCGCTCGCCGCCGCCGTCGCCAGCTACCTGCAAGCCAGGGCGCACGAAGGGCGCTGGCTTCTTCGTATCGAAGACATCGATCCGCCCCGCGAGCAGCCGGGCGCCGCCAGGCTGATACTCGAAGCGCTTGAGTCCTACGGTTTCGAATGGGACGGCGACGTCATTTTCCAGAGCCGCAGCCGGGCCGGGCACGAAGCCGCCCTCGCGCGACTCGAAGCCCGGGGCATGACGTATCGCTGCTCGTGCTCGCGCAAGGACCTTTCGGGCGAGCCGACCGGACCGCTCGGCACCGTCTATCCGGGAACCTGCCGAAACGGCGCCGATGCCGGGGAATTCGCCGTGCGGGTACGCACGACGGACGAACCCGTCTCGTTCTCCGATACGCTGCAGGGCCGGCAGTCGCAGCGGCTGGAGAGCGAATCGGGCGACTTCGTCGTTCGCCGGCGCGACGGGCTGATCGCCTACCAGCTCGCCGTCGTCGTAGACGACGAACTCGAAGGAATCACGGAGGTCGTGCGCGGCATCGACATCATGGACTCGACGCCGAGGCAGATCTGGCTGCAGCGGCACCTCGGCTATCGCACACCCGCCTACGCGCACATTCCCGTGGTCACACACCCCGGCGGCGACAAACTCAGTAAGGCGACGGGAGCGCCGGCCGTGCCGTTCGACCGGGTCGGACCGACCCTCGTCGGCGCACTCGATGCGCTGGGCCAGGCGCCACCCGCGGAACTGGCGGAATCCGCATTGGCGGACATCTGGCGATGGGCCTTGAGCAATTGGAAAATCGATGCGCTGCAAGGAGTTACCGACATCGGCGTGCATCAATTGCACGCAAAGTTCTTGACAGGAACCCCATGAATGCCATAGCTTGAGCCTTGCAACGGGGATACGCTCCCCCGCCCCCTGTTGCAATGCCTGAAGGGAGTAATAACTCCACGGCGGGCCCCCTGTGCAAGCAGGGGGCCATTTTTTTGACCCTGGACGGTCCGATGCCGCGAGACGCAAGGATGCGCAAGGCGGCAATGGCGAAGATGATTATCGACAGTGACTTTGCCCCGGCCCGCTGGCTGAAGAATCGCCACCTGCAGACCGTTTTCGCGGCCCTGCCCTGCGCCTGGCGTTCCTGGCCGGAACTGCGGCGACAGGAACTCGGACTTCCCGACGGCGACAGGACGGCGGTCGACTGGCTGGTCGCGGGCGATTCGCTGTCGCCGACCGCGCCCCTCCTGGTCGTCCTGCACGGCCTCGAGGGCTCCGTAGACTCTTCCTATGCCCGCATGCTTCTCGAGGCCGCTCACGCGCGTGGCTGGCGCTCCTGCGTCCTGCACTTTCGCGATTGCGGCGACTACAGCAACGTACTGCCCCGCCGCTATCACGCGGGCGAAACCAACGACTTGCGGTATTTTCTGAACACGCTGCAACCGTCACCGGAATCCGCCGAAAACCCGGGGCCGCTGCTGGCGGTGGGCTATTCGCTGGGCGGCAACGTGCTGCTCAAATACCTGGGCGAGTCGCACGACGAGACCCCGCTCCGGGCCGCGTCCGCGATCTGCGTGCCGCTCAATCTGTACGAATGTGCGGAAGCACTAAATATAGGTATTTCAAAAATTTATCAGAGATATCTACTAAAGAGAATGAAGAATTCCGTGCGTCGAAAATTCGATCGTCATACGGCCGCATTCGACTGGGACGATGCCATGCGCGCCAGGACGTTCGCCGAATTCGACGACCGGGTGACGGCGCCGCTCCATGGCTTTGCAGGCATGGCGGACTACTACGACAAGTGCAGCTCGATGCACTTTCTCGAGGGAATCGAGCGTCCGACCCTGATCATCAATGCGCTCGACGACCCTTTCATGACACGCGACGTCATACCCGACGAAGACAGGCTCTCGGAACACGTCACGCTCGAGGTCGCACCGGCGGGCGGCCACGTCGGTTTCGTCGACGGCGGCACGCCGTGGCAGCCGACGTACTACCTGCCCGAACGTATCCTCGACTTCCTGCAGCCTTACGCCGCATTGCCGGGAATGTAACCTGCCCGCAGGGCAGGAGGGCCTTTAGGCTCGAATCGTGGCGTAGGAGGGCCTTTTAGGCCCGAGAATCGCGGCGCAGGAAGGCCTTTAGGCCCGAGAGTCGTGGCGTAGGAGGGCCTTTAGGCCCGATTCGCGGCTAAAGTTCGCGGCTAAAGCCGCTCCTACAGGCAGGTGGTATCCAAAATACG
Organism: Pseudomonadota bacterium; assembly: GCA_022360335.1. Classification (GTDB taxonomy): domain Bacteria; phylum Pseudomonadota; class Gammaproteobacteria; order Steroidobacterales; family Woeseiaceae; genus UBA1847. Next base: position 570 of record JAKSCZ010000310.1, on the reverse strand, counting down.
GTGCCAGTCACCTTATACCCGGTATAAGGTGACTGGCACCGTATTTATGCGGCGTCGACTTCTTTCATCGACAGGCGGACGCGGCCCTGGCGGTCGACCTCGAGTACCTTCACCTTGACGACGTCGCCTTCGGCCAGCTTGTCGCTGACTTTCTCCACGCGCTCGTTCGAGATCTGCGAGATGTGCACGAGGCCGTCCTTGCCCGGCAGTATCGTGACGAAGGCTCCGAAGTCCATCAGGCGGGCGACCTTGCCCTCGTAAATCCGGCCGACTTCGACGTCGGCCGTGATCAGCTCGATACGGCGGCGCGCTTCCTTGCCGGAGGCGCCGTCGACCGAGGCTATCCGAACCGTGCCGTCGTTCTCGATGTCGACCGATGCGCCGGTCTCCTCGGTGATCGCGCGGATGACCGCGCCGCCCTTGCCGATAACGTCGCGAATCTTGTCCGGATCGATCTTGATCGTCATGATCGTCGGCGCCCACTCGCTCATCTCCTCGCGCGGCGCGCCGATGACGTCGTTCATCTCACCCAGTATGTGCAGGCGGGCGTCCCGCGCCTGAGCGAGCGCG
>JAKSCZ010000591.1 GCA_022360335.1 Pseudomonadota bacterium | reverse complement strand
GCGCCGTAGTTTTCGTGGTTGCGCCAGTCCTTGTCGGCGACCTTGTAGCTCAGCATGGGATCGGCCGACAGCGTCTCGAGCCGCTCCTTCTGCGCCGATTCGCTGAGATGCATCCAGAATTTCAGGATCAGCGCGCCGTCATCGGCCAGCGTGTTCTCGAAACGGATGATCTCGGACAGGCGGTCGTCGAATTCGCCGTCGTCCAGCCTGCCGTAGACGCGTTCGAGCAGCACGCCCGAATAGCGGCCGCTCAGGAACAGGCCGGTGCGTCCCCTGGGCGGCAGGTCCCGCCAGTAGCGCCAGAATTGCGGCCTTGCCCGCTCCTCGGCCGTTTGCTCCCGGTAGCCGATCGCACGGATCCAGCGCGGGTCCATCCACTTGTTGAGCAGGTTGATGGTCGTGCCCTTGCCGGCGCCGTCGACACCCGCGAAGTCGACGATCACGGGGAAACGGCCGAGCTCGAGCGTGCGGTACTGCAGCTGCAGCAGGCTGGCGCGCAAGGCGAGGGCGCGTTCCTTGTATTCGGCCTTGCTGACGCGTTGGCCGAGTTCGGCGGCTTCAAACACAATGGCTTCCGGCGGTCTCCAGGATCAGCGGCTATTGTATCGCCTGTTGCCGCCGGTCACCCACCGCTTATGTGGCGATCAGCTCGCGTCGCAGGCGACGACGCGCTCGCCGAATGCCTCCGGGTTCGGCGTGATCGACTCGATCAGGATCTCCGAGTCGAACGAACCGCTTGCGGCCATCTTTCGCATCTGCTCGATGCGCGGGCCCATCATCGATTTCATCATCTCGCGCTGGGACGCCGGCATGTCGGCGAGCTCCTTCTCGAACTCCGCCATCGCTTTCCTGGCTTCCGCCATCTGCTCCGGATCGATTCCCGCCGCGATGCCGCTGATGCTCACGGTCCGGCGGAACGGCTCCACGAGCCGGCTGCCGGGCACCCGGCGAAAATCGAAGGCATGCGTATCGATCTTGACCGGCCGCGACTGCCCTTCGACCAAGGCGGCGCCCTCCATGCGCATCTTGAGGGGCAGATACGCGTCCTTGCTCATCCACATCGTCATCGAGTCGATCGACGCTTCTCCCTGGTCGAACGCCTGCGACTGGTCGAGGCCCTCCGCGCGCAACCGCCACGTGGCCTGACCGTCGACCGATTCCTCGCCGACGAGTTCCGCGTTGTCCATGAACCAGGACAGGTATTCCGCCGACGTGTCGCCGCGGCCCTGCGACTCGCCGTCCGGCGAATACGGTTTTACACACCCGGACCTGAGGCCGGCATCGGGCGCGGGCAGGAACAGGATGCGGCTCTTGCCCGCGGCATCGACCAGATTCGTTCGCACGAAGTACTGCTTCGAAGCGATGCCCATCGCCGACTGCACGACGAGATAGGAATCGAGCCCTTTCCAGCGTTCCATTTGTGCGTCCCATGCCGCGTCGAGGATATCCTGCGCCGATTCGGCGCGGCTCTCATCGACGGTCATGAGCAATGCGGCAATCATCGCCGCCACAAACACTGATTTCATCTTGTTCTCCTCGTTGGCATTCAATCCGACCGCTTGTACTTGTCGGCCATGAATTCGAAGTACACGTAGCCGAAGCGGTCGTACCAGTCCGGTTCGCCCCACTTCGCCTCGCATCGGGCGATCTCGATCATCGAGTCGTGAAGTTTCTGCGTGAGCTCCAGGTACTTGTCGTCGTACGCCTTCTTCAGCCCCTTGACGGACTCCTCGATGTCCAGCTTGATCGTCTGCCAGGCCAGGCCGGTCACGCCGTGCACGCCCGACGCGCTGTCGCCGAACTTGATCGCCGCGTCGATCGCCTTCTTGTTGCAGCTGTAGATGATGCGAAGCTGCTCGAAGACTCCACGCACCTCGTTGAAATCCGTCCTCGCGACAGTGTAACAACCCTGGCACCGCGGATCGCCGGCGCAGAACGACGGTATGCGCGGCGCGCCGGCCGGGTTACTCATCGCGGCGCAGTTGCTGAGATCGCCGAACCACCGGTCGTAGGCGCTCTTCGCGTCCATCAGTATCTTCAGCGCGGTTTGGGTGCGTTTTGCCGCCTTCTCCATCTGCTTCCTGGCCTCTTCCCGGGCCTTGGCTTCAGCCTCGATCTCCTCGTTCAACTCGGTGAGGTCGACGTCGATGGACTCGGAATCCGATTCGACCGGGTCCTCTGCAACGGCGGGCTCCGGCGCAGCGACGAACAGGAGCGCAAGTGCCGTGAACAACGGCAGTAACGCACCGGCCGCCGACTGATTCCGGCTGCCGAGCAGCCTGGCGAGCAACACCGCGATGACCGCGAGCAGCACGACGGCAGCGGCCCCGATCCAGACCAGCGCGTCGCCGCCCCCGCTCTCCGCCCCGGCCGGTCGATCGGACCCGGACGCCGGCGCGGCCAGCGTGCCGCCGTGCTCGAGACGCGCCGCGTCGGCCTTGTCGGCCTCGAAGAACGGCGAGGGCATCATCACTTCCCGGGGGATCTCCGGGCTGACCATCAGCAACAGGCGCCACTTGCTGCCCGTGACGCCGTTGATCCTGAAACCGGCGTCGCCGCTGGTGCGAAACTTCACGTCACAGACTCCGGCCGCATCGGTCGTACAGGAGCGGCCCGGCTCCGTCCAGAGTTCCTTGACGACCGTCAGCGTGGCGGGTTGTTCGGCCGCGATGGAAAAGAGCTGTGCGACGACGACGCGCTGCGGGCTGAAGGTGTTGGCGAACAGATAACTCGCCGTACTCCCGATCGTGCCGCTGGCCGACGTGAACTGGATGCCTTCGTAGTTCGGATCGTCCTTCAGCGTCAGCTTGAGGGGCTTGATGTTCTCGTCGAGCGTGAAAGGTTGTGCCGAAACCGCGGCTGACGCCAGGAGCAGCACCAGAAATGCAATGCGGGCGGAAAATCGATCGTCGTTCATTACAACAGGTCCTCGACAGACACCCAGCCCAGCGTTCCGAACTTGTCCTTGACCTCGAGGAACGCGCCCTGCCGGTTTCCGGTCGGGTAGACCATCATTCCCTCGCGAAGGGCACGCACGGCCTCACCGCGAGCCGGCCCCGTGTACATGTCGGTGTCTATCGCCATGGTGTAGGCCTCGGCCGGTGCGTCCGACCGGGTCAGCGCGCCGCCCGACGCCTGGACTTTCTCGACCAGCGCGGTATAGGAAGCCGCATAGGCCGAGGCGATGACGCGGCCGATTTCGGTGTCCTGGTAGCTGCCCAGGCCGGCCGCCGCACCGAGCAGGCCGCCGACGCCGAACGACACATCGCGTTTCTCCACCCTGGCGCGGGCCGTCGTCACCTGCACGCCGGTTCGCGAGTTGACGAGCGACAGGATCGTGTCGGCCTCGAGTTTGCTGGTCTTGACGCCGCCGATGACTCCGCCGAGCGACCCGCCGATCCTGCCGCCGAGAGCTCCGGCGATGCCGCTTCCTCCGGTGTCGTCGTCGTCGGCAATCAGGTCGGGCACGAGGAAGAAATCCGCGGCCGTGAGCTGGCCCGAGCCGACGTTCGAACCGACCGACAGCTCGCCGGACTGGCCGAGCGCGCGCTCGTTCATGCCCATCTGCAGCCCGTCGCCGCGATCGACGAGCGTGAAACACCCGGACTCGGTCACGTAATACTTGATCAGCGCCTCGGGGTTTTCGAGGTCGTAGCTTTGCCACCAGGCGCCCCCCGACGCTTCGCTGAGCGCGACCGTGCCATAGGGCCGCTCGCACGACGGAATCGGCGGCTCCTCGACGTCCGCGACGGCGACGAACGACAGCCCGGATGCAATGATTGCCGTAATCGCAGGTAACAGTCTTTTCATGGTGTTCCCTCCTCGTTGTTCAGCTGATCGCCGAGCGGCTCATGGCGCGGCGCGCCTCGTCGACCGTCAGCTTGATCATGCTGACGGCCGGGTCGTGCGGGTCGTAGACGACGTCGATCTTCTCGCCTTCAACGTAGCATTGAAAATCGCCCGGCGTCACACGGTTTCGCTGCGTGTGGCGCCGGCCGTCGCGTGTCGAGAACGCGTAGGCGACGAAGTAGTCGTCGTGAATCCGCGAGCGGCGCTGCCGTTTCACCTCGACGATCTCGGCTTTCGCGATCTCGCCGCGTTCGAGCAGCGCCTGCATCTTGCGGGCTTCGCGTTTGAACCGGCTGATGAAGAACGCGGCAACGCCGGCGAGTACGACGAGCGTCATGAACAATTCGGCCATGCTTACTCCGCGAAACTCAGTTGCACGCGCCGGTTGAGCGCTTTGCCGGCCTCGGTTTCATTCGGCGCAGTGGGTTTCGATTCGCCGAATCCCGCGCCATCCAGGCGGAGCGCTTCGATACCGCGATCGATGAGCCACCGGATGACGGTCCGCGCACGGCGTTCCGAGAGGTCCTGGTTGGATGCGTCGCTGCCGTCCGAGTCGGTATGGCCGGCAATCGTGAAGCGCCGTTCGGGTGCTCTCTTCATCACTTCGAGTACCGCGTTCAACGTGCCCAGCGACGACGGCCTGAACCGGTCCTTGCCCGAGTCGAAATGAATGCCGTAGAGGTCGATCGTTCCTCCCGACGCCAGTCCGGCCTCGAGCCGGGTGACGTCTTCGCGGCGCAGGTCGACGCGCACGAGCAGTTCGAGCGTTGCGCCGCCTTCGAGATCTCCGCTCGCGGCGCCGTCGCCGTAGTCCGCATGGCGCACGGCGACGCCGACCGGACCGGTCCCGACCTCCTCGAAGCGGAAGCTGCCGTCGGCGCCGGTCTCCTGGGACGCGCGCCCGAGCGTGACGCGCGCGCCGCTGACCGACTCGCCGGTCCTGGCATCGACGACTTTGCCGGTCACCGTCCCGATTCGGATCGGCTCGAGCCGCACGATCGTTTCGGTCGTCTCATCCGGCGCAACGTCGACGTTGGCGCCGCCCGACACGTAGGTTGACTTGCGTGCAGCGACGTTCAGAGGCCCGGCGTCGACACGTTCGGGTCCGAACCGGCCTTGTGCATCCGTGCGGACGCTCCTGTTGCCGAGACTGACCGCGACATCGGCGAGCGGCGCGCCCGTATCGGCGTCGACGACTCGCCCCGCGACGTCGCCCCAGGTGACCGGCGGCAGCGCAATACGGCGTTCCAGCGTCGCGGCGGGTTCGAGCTCGAAACGGTCCTCGACCTGCTCGTACACGCGCTTGCCGGCGGTCAGCATGACGTCACCGGCATCGACGCGTTCGAACGAGAAGCGGCCGGCCGCATCGGTCCTCGTGTTCCGGCCCTTTACCGTCACGACGGCATCGGCGATCGGCTCGCTCGTCGTCGCATCGACGACGATGCCGCCGATTGCGCCATACGTGACCGGCTCGAGCGCGAGTTCCACGCTCACGGCCTCCGCCGCTACGACGACGGTCGTGGTCGAGGCGGACTCGAACACGGGCTTGGCCGCGATGACGTTGACGTCGCCGGCCGCGAGGTCCTCGATGCGGAAACGGCCGCCGGCATCCGTCCGCGCGCTGCGTTCGCCGATCGTTACCGTCGCTCGTGCGAGCGGTTGCCGGTCGCCGGCGCTGACGACCCGGCCCTCTACGGTCCCGACCGTTACCGGAGCGAGCGCGATCGCCTGCTCGAGTTCGGTCGCAGGCTCGAGCGTGTAGGGCCGTTCACCCGTGACGTACGCATGGCGCGAGGCCGACAACAGGCCCTCGCCGGCCGGCACTTTTTCGAAGCGGATGCGGCCCCGCGCATCGGTCTCGCCGCCGAGGCTCGCGGTGAGCCGCACCGTGCTGTCGGCAATGGGCCTGCCCGTCGACGCGTCGGTAACGGTCACGACGAGATCGCCGTAGGTAACGGGCTGCAACGCGATCTCGACCTCGACTGATCGCATGGCGACGACCTCGACCGTGTGCATCGCCGTCTCGAAGACCGCCTTGCGTACCGTGATGCCGGCATCGCCCCGGTTGACGTCGGCGATCTCGAAGCGGCCCTGTTCATCGGTCACGGCGTCGAAGGCGGCGATGCGAATCGCGGCACCCGGTACCGCTTCGCCCGTGGTTGCGTTGACGACGGTGCCGGCGACCGTGCCTTCGGTGATCGGGTCCAGTTCGAGCACGGTCTCGGCCGTCGCGCGCGCTTCGAGCATCACTTCGGATTCCGCCGATCGGTATCCCTCGCCGCCGGCCTGCACCGAGACGCCGCCGGACTCGATCTCGGCGATCCGGAACCTGCCCTCGTCGTCGGTGGTCACGGTCTGGCCGGCGACGACGATCGTCGCATTCGCGATGGGTTGCCCGGTCGCGCCGTCGATGGCGGTACCGGCGACAGTCCCGGTCGTGATCGGGTCGATCGCGATGTCGAGCATGTTGCGGCCCGGCCCTTCGGCCACGATCGTGCCGGTCGCTTCGTGGTAGTACTCGTGGCGCGCGACGACATCGAGCTCGCCTTCGGGGATACTGCGAATCAGGTAGCGGCCGTCCGCATCGGTGAAGGTGCCGGACAACCCGGGCCCGGGACTGACATGGACGCGTGCGACGGGTTCGCCGGTCACACCGTCCGTCACGGTACCGGCGAGGAAGGTGGGCAGGTCCAGCTTCACTTTCTGCAGCGCCGGCAGTTCGACGGTCTCGTTCGCGGTCCGGTCCACGACGACCGTGAACTCGTGAGTGATCATGTTGTATTCGGGGAGCCGGTGAGCCAGCAGCCCGGCCTCGCCGGCCGGTATGTCCCGGATTTCGAAGCTGCCGTCGCCGGCGGTAACCGTCTCCCAGCGCTCCGTCCCGCCGACCAGCGAGTAGTAGAGAATCCGCTCGAAACTCGCGGCGACGGTCACGCCGGCAAGCGGCTCGCCGCTGACGGAGTCGACGACCACGCCGCGTACGTGGCCGAGTTCGTCGGGCAGCTCCGGCTCGCCGGCGTCCGGCCGCCGTTGCTGCTCACCGCTTTCCCGGGCCGCGTAGTCGTTTTCCTCTTCCTCGGGCCCGTAGGCGGCGTCCTCGAGTGCGGACCTGTCGATGCCGTTGAGCCAGTCGATCGCGGGCTGCAGTCGCTCACGGGCCTCGGGATCCTGCATCGTCAGCCGGACGTAGGTCCCGAGCACCGCATCCATGCTGCGCAGTTGCCGGGCCTCGTTCATGCCGGCCCAGACGTCCTGCATCGCATCCAGATCGCCCTCGGCGAACGCCTCGCGAAATGCATTGACGTCCGGGTCGTTGACGTTGACGGATGACGCCGTGCCCTGCGCGTATGGCGCCGGATAGTCATCGGCCCCGGCTTCCACCGCGTCGGGCGGGTCGTCGGAGCAGGCGGAGACCGTTACGCATGCGAGGCATACGAGGCACGCGGCCAGCGTCGCATACGGGCGTCGGCGTCCGAAGGCGTTTCTCATCGTAATCCCCACGATCGCTCGATTCCGGTTGTCGTTATCAGTTAGTACGCAAACGGCCGGCGAATCGGGTAGTCGGCAGCGTGATTCCCGTGGTGTTGACAGGCCCTAGCGGCAGCCGGCGATCGCCCGTCGCGTTTCGGTCACGTCGGGCCGGTCGGACTGGCCGGCCGCCTCGAGCACGCGCCCGTAACGGTCGGCCAGATTGCCGGCGCGGGCGCAGTCGCCGCGCAAGGCGATCGTACGGGCGAGCCCGAGTTGCACGATGGCGGTACTGGGGTGATTCTCCGGAAGAACGGCGGTCGCCGTCTCCGCGGCGCGCTCGAACAGCGCTTCGGCCTCGTCGAGTTCGCCTCTGGCGAGCAGCAGCGTTGCCAGGCCGTTGATGATGCTGATCGTGTGCGGATGATTGGCGCCGGCCGTGGCCTCGAAGATGCCGAGTGCGCGGCGGTAGTTCGCCTCGGCAGGCGCGTCGTCGCCGATATCGTGCTGCACTCCGGCGAGTGCGTTGTAGGCAACGCCGGCAAGGTGATGCTCTTCGCCCAGTGCGCCGACGAGTATCCCGAGGCCCTTTTCGACCGATGCGATGGCCGCGTCGAGGTCGCCGAGCATGCGCTGCATCGAACCCACGTTGACCGTCATCAAGCCGACGGTCGGATGACTGCCGCCGTACGCCCCCGTGGCGCCGTCGAGTGCGCGCAGCCCGAATTCGAGGGCGCGTTCGTTGTCGCCGAGGCCGCGATAGAAAACGGCCAGCGAATTGAGATTGTTGGCCGTCTCCGGGTGGCTGGGGCCCAGCATCGCCTCGTTGATGTCGAGTGCGGCGAGGTACAGGCGTTCGGCGTCCTCGCTGGCGTTCTGCTGCCTGGCGATGCCGGCCAGCTCCTTGAGTGTGGTGGCGAGGTCCGGGTGCGCGTCGCCGAGCAGGGTCGTGCGCGCATCGCGCACTTCCTCGAGCACGGTCCTGGCCGCGTCGAGCTCGCCGCGTTGGATCAGCATGACCCCGACGTCGTGCTGAATCGACGCATACCGGGTCGTGTGCGTCGCGCCGGCTTCGGCAAGCCGCGCGGACGCGTCGCGCAGCAAGTCGAGTGCCTGTTCGCTGTCGCCGGCGCTGAACCGCAGCGTGCCCAGCCGGTACAGGTCACGCGCGATCTCCGGCGCCGGAGCGTCCCTCTGCCGGTCGATCGCCAGCGCTTCCTCGAACGCGGCCGCGGCGGCATCGAACTGCGCCTGTTCGCGAAAGTTCTCGCCGCGTTCGATCAGCAGCGCCGACCGGCCGGCGGCGTCGGCCGCCGCGATCAGGCTTTCGGCTTCGTCGAGCAGCCGGTCGGCAGCGGCGAATTCGCCGTTGAGGCGCCGAAGGCGGGCCTGCGCCGTCAGGGCGTCCACGTAAGACGCAGAGTCATCGGTCGATTCGTAGAATGCCGATGCCCGCTCGGCGAGCGGCAGGGCCGTGTCATAGAGCCCGAGCTGGCCGTAAGTCGTTGCGAGCAGCAGCAGCATTTCCGCCCGCAGTTGCGGTTGACCTGCAAGCTCCTCGTCGACGCGTTGCGCGCCGAGGTCGAGCAATTGCCGCGCGGTCAGGCGGTCGCCGAGGCTCTTGTCGGGTGCGGCGAATTCGAACAGGCTCGTCACGAAATCGCGCGTCTCGTTGGCTCTTGCGGCTTCGATGCGCGCCTCCCCGGCGTGGCGAATCGCGACGCCGGTGCTGAACACGAGGCCGAGCACGGCGACTATGCTCAGCGGCAGGCCGACGGAATGGCGGCCGGCGAACTTCGTCATGCGATACCGGACCGTGTCGGCGCGCGCATGGACGGGCAGGCCGTCGAGATAGCGGCGCAGGTCGGCGGCGAAGCCTTCCACCGACGCATAACGCCGCTCGGGCTCGGCGCGCAGCGCCTTCAGCGCAATGTTCTCGAGGTCGCCGCGAATCGTGCGCTGCAGCCGGCGCCAGCCGACGTCGCGGTTCCCGGCGATGGCGTCACGTTCCTGGTCCGGGATCGCCGCGCCGAGACGCGCAAACGTCGGTGCGCCGCGCTCGCGAATGTTGCGCTCGATGTCGAGTGCGGAACTGCCGGCATCGGCAAAAGGCCGCCGGCCCGACAACAGCTCGTAGAGAAGCCCGCCCAGCGCGTACACGTCCACGGCGGTGGTCACGTCGCCGCCCGCGAACTGCTCGGGCGCCGCGTAGTCGGGAGTCAGGGCGCGCAACGTCGTCTTGGTGCGGCTCGTATCCTCGTCCGTCAGAAGCTTCGCGATGCCGAAGTCGAGCAGCTTGGTACGCTCGTTGTCGTCGACGAGGATGTTGTTCGGCTTCAGGTCGCGGTGCACGACCAGCTTGCGGTGCGCGTAGCTGACCGCATCGCACACCGACAGCAGGATGACGATGCGTGAGCGAACGTCGAGTCTGTTGTTGTCGCAATACTCCGTGATCGGCTCGCCGTTGACGAACTCCATCGCGAAATACGGGTCGCCGTCGTCGGTCAGTCCGCCGTCCAGCAGTTGCGCGATGTTCGGATGTTTGAGCGACGCCAGTATCTGCCGCTCGGTGAGAAACCGCGCTTCCCAGTGTTCGGCACGGCGCGACGGCCGGATCACCTTCAGCGCGACGGTCTGATCGAAATCGCCGCTGGCCCGGTCGCCGCGGTATACGGTTGCCATACCGCCTTGCCCGAGGCGCTCGACCACTTTGTACGGCCCGATCCGCCCGGGCGTGCGGCTGCGCGAGCCGCTGCTCAGGCGGCTCAGGTGATCGTCCGCGTCCCGGTCGAGCAGGCCGGACGCATCCGCATCGGAGTCGGCGCGCAGCATCGTCTCGACGCGGCGCCTCAGTTTCGGGTCCTCGCAGGACGCGTCGAGCCAGCGCTCCCGGGCATCGCCGTCGAGCTCGAGCGCCTGCTCGAAGAGTTCCATCGCCCGCCGGTCGAGGTCGGCGCTCATCGTGACGCGATTTCCGAGTGCAGGTAGGCGCGTGCCTTGCGCCATGCGATCTTGACGGTACTGTCGGAGACGTCGAGCATCTCGGCGATCTCGTCGATCGTGCATCCACCGAAGAACTTCAGTTCGACGACCTGGTGGCCGCGTTCGTCAAAGTCCCTGAGCCGCGTCAGCGCCTCGTCGAGCGCCAGCACCTGTTCCGAGAGCCGCTCGACCGACAACTCGCTTTCGTCGATGTCGAGGCGTTGCCATTCGCCGCCGCGTTTCGCGGATCGTTTCCTGCGCGCATGGTCGACGAGCACGTGCCGCATCGCCCTGGCCGCCGTCGCAACCAGGTGACTGCGGTTCTCGAGCTTTTCCAGTTGATCGATTCCGAACAGCCGCAAGGAGGCTTCGTTGACGAGTTCCGTCGTGCACAGCGTGCCGCGCCGGTGAGCGCCCAGCTGACGGCGCGCGAGTTTCCTCAACGTGGGGTAGATGGAGGCGAACAGGTCGTCGTTCGCGTCGCGGTCGCCTTCCGCCGCTCGCGCCAGCAAGGTAGTCAACGGCTTCGCACTGCTCTCCATCGGGTTGTCCTTTCCGGCGACGGCCAGGCCACGCGACACTGGGGCTGAGATCGAAACGACCCGGTCGATCATAGCACTGCCGCGGGCGAACTCCGCCGTCGACCACAGGAGGTGCCCCGATGCGCCGATAGCTGTTATTGGGTATTTTCGACTATACTGACCTGTAAGAAGAACAACAGCCAGAGAGGATCGCCATGGCCGGCCTGATCGATGTGGCAGTACTCCCGCAGGACGTTCGCACGGTCGACGAGGCGCTCGAGTTGCTGCTCAGGTTGCCGTCGACGCATGCGTTCGTGACGGACCGGGGCAAGCAGCGGGTGCTGCACGCCGGCGACCTGCTCGCCGCAAGAAAGAAAGGCGTCACCGCCATCCGCGATGTCGAAGGCCGGCGCCTGGCGCGCGTCCCCCAACCGAGACTCGCTCCGGTGGATGCGGATGGCGAAGACGAAGACGACGTCCGGTCCGTGTTCGCGACCGGTGAGGCCGACAGGGTCTACGAACCGATCTTCAGGCGCTCGGGCACCGACTACCTGCTTGCCGACGTGGACGGCAATACGGCAACGCTGATCACCCGCAGCGAACGCCTGGAAGTCGCCCTGGGCCAGGCCGTGTGCGAATGCAACAAGCCGGAGAAACACACGCGGGACGGC
>JAKSCZ010000462.1 GCA_022360335.1 Pseudomonadota bacterium | reverse complement strand
TCGGTCGACGCCGGGGCCGACCGGTCGACGCTGCTCGACGACGTCGCAATTTCGCCGAACACGGCCGTGTGCTCGAGTTGCCATACGGACGACCTGGCGCGCAATCACATGATCCAGAACGGCGGCGACTTCACGGCCGGCAAGGACGATACCGGCGCGATGATCTCGACCGGCAGCGAGACCTGCCGGCTCTGCCACGGTCCGGGCGCCAGTGCCGATACGGCGGTCATGCACGGCGTCGGCGAGTTCCGGTTCAACTAGGCCGGGATCATGCGAACGCTCAGCAGACGGACGGCAAAACAGGCAGCGGTCATGGCGGTGGCGCTTGCGGTCACCGCCCTGTCCGGCGCCGCACTGGCCGGGGAGAACTACAGCCGCAAAGGCGCCGACACCTGTTTCCAGTGCCATGACGACCAGGCCACGCTGGCCGTGTTCCGCACGAAACACGCCGTGCCCGGCGATTCGAATTCGCCGTTCGGACACGGACAGTTGCAGTGCGAAGCCTGCCACGGTCCCGGCGGCGACCACGCCGGTCGCGTGCGCCGCGGCAGGGAGCGTCCCCCGATTCCCGCGTTCGGTTTCAATTCGACGACGGCTGTCGAGGACCAGAACGCGTACTGCACGAACTGCCACCTCGGAGACACGGGCTTCGCCTGGCACGGCAGCACGCACGACGACAACACGGTCGCGTGTGCCGACTGCCACACGATACACGCCGAACGCGACCCGGTGCTGTCGACGTCGACACAGGCCGAAGTCTGCTTCGACTGCCACCGGCAGCAGCGCACGCAGTCGATGAAGCCCTACGCGCACCCGCTGCGCCACGGCAAGATGGACTGCACGAGCTGCCACAGCCCGCACGGCGACACGACCGAGCGCCTGCTCGCGCGCAGCACGGTGAACGGCACGTGTCACGATTGCCATGCCGAGATGCGCGGCCCGTTCCTGTGGGAGCACGCGCCGGTCGCCGAGGACTGCCTGAGCTGCCACGACCCGCACGGCTCGAACCAGCCCGGCATGCTGAGCATGCGGGCCCCGATGCTGTGCCAGAGCTGCCATTCGCAGGCCGGCCACCCGAGCATTCCACAGGACGAACGCGGCCTGCCGGGCGACACGCCCTCGGCCCTGATGCTCGGCCAGTCGTGCCTGAATTGTCACGACCAGGTGCACGGATCGAATCATCCGTCCGGCTCTAAGCTGATGCGTTAGGAGTTGCCTCGATGACGAAGAAGACGACGAAACCGGGCCGCATACCGCTCGCGCTGTTGCTCGCGCCGGCGATCTCCTGGGCGCAGGTCGATACGAGCGACTGGGCGTGCGAGTCCTGTCCGTTCGATGCAGGCTATCGCGCAACGATAGACGCCGGCGCGACCGCCGTCAGCGACGACGCGGCACGCTACGGCAACTACACGGGCCACGACGAGAAAGGCGCCTATGCCGACGTCGGCGCCCGGGGGCGATACAACGGCGACGGCTACCGCGTCGACTATGCGCTCGAAGATCTCGGACTCGATTCGCGGGCATTCGAACTGACCGTCGGCAGCGAGGGTGTCTTCGAGGTGCATGTCGGGTATCGCGAACTGCCGTTCCGGCGATTCGACACGTCGAGCACGATCTTCAGCCCG
>JAKSCZ010000008.1 GCA_022360335.1 Pseudomonadota bacterium | reverse complement strand
GACGCCTTTCTTGCGTCCGCGCGACGGGTGCGTACCGATGCCGACGACCTCGATGTTGCCGTCTTCGCCGACCTCGCCCACGATCGCCACCACCTTCGACGTGCCGATGTCGAGCCCGACGATCAGATTTTCAGGTCGCTTGGAAGCCATCACACAGCCCCCCGAGAGCCACGTTCGGTCATCTACTCCGTTCCCCTGGATGCAAGCAGTTTCTTCCCTTCCCCCGCCGGTTCGCCGGCCGGGGTCTCCGATCCGCTCTGCCAGCCGATCGTGAAGCCGTTGCCGTAGCGCATGTCGACGTAGTCGATGTCGGCCGCGCGTCCCGTGATGATGTCGGCGACGACGTCGAGAAACAGGTCGGTGCGCCGGGCGACGTCGCGCCGGCCGAGGCGGACTTCGATGCCGTTGGCGAGCGTCATCGCCCAGGCGCCGCGCGCATCGAGGTGAACCCTGTTGAGGTCCAGCCCGGCCGGGATCAGCCGGTCGCGAACTTCGAGATAGCGGCGCGCCACCTCGGCCGAGGAATCCTCCGGACCGCTGAGGCGCGGCAGTTCGGCGGGAACGTGGCGGGCCTCGGTCACGAACAGCTCGCCGCGCGTATTGAGCAATCCGCGATCGCCCCAGATCGCGGCCGGCACCTGCTCGGTAACCGTGATCGACAGGCGATTCGGCCAGCGCCGCGCGACGCGCGCGCGGTCGATCCACGGCAGTGCAACGATCTCCGCTCGGATGCGGTCGAGGTCCGCGCCGACGAAACCCTCGTCGATCTCGTCGCTGATCGCCTCCTCGATCTGCAACGCGGTAACGCGCTGGAACGGCCCGCTGATCTCGATCGACGAGATCGTCCGGTCGAGCACCGCGATCGTGAGGTGGTAGGTCGCGACCACGATGCCGGCGGCGGCGAGCGGCGCGACGATGCGGCCGAGGCGTATCGTCGGCATCGCGAACCTCGCCGCTTTCCTCCGCCTGCGGCGTCTGGCCTGCTTACGCGCCATTGACGGCCACCTCCGCGGTGTCTTCGATGTCCCTTGCCTCGAAACTCGTCCCGAGGATGCGCCAGCACAGCTCTTCGAAATCGATGCCGTCCCGTTTCGCCGCCATCGGCACGAGGCTGTGGCTCGTCATTCCCGGCACCGTGTTCACCTCGAGCACGAGCGGCCGGCCGTCCTCGCCCGCCATGAAGTCGACGCGGCCCCAGCCGGAACAGCCGAGTTCATCGAACGCCGCGAGGGCGATGCCGGCGTATGCGGCTTCGGCGTCGCTGCCGGCAGTGCCCGGGCAGACGTATTCGGTGCGATCCGACTCGTATTTGGCGCGGTAGTCGTAGAACGCGCGCGGCGTCTCGATGCGAATGCTCGGCAGCGCCCGGCCCTGCAGAACCGCGACCGTGAGTTCGTCGCCCGCGACACAGGTCTCGAGCAAGGCGGCGTCGCCGTACCGCAGCGCGAGTTTCACGGCGTCGTCGAGGTCCGCGCGCCCGGACACCTTCGTCATACCGACGCTGGAACCCTGCTCCGCCGGTTTGGCGATGAGCGGGAAGCCGAGCCGTTCGGCCGCGGCCGGGGCTTCCCCGGGAGACCCGACGACCGCGTAGTCCGGCGTCGGGATGTCCGCCGCCCGGAACAGCTGCTTGGACCGGACCTTGTCCATCGCAATTGCGGAAGCCGCGACGCCGCTGCCCGTGTACGGGATGCCGAGCCACTGCAGCAGTCCCTGCAGCGCGCCGTCTTCGCCGCCCGATCCGTGCAGGGCAATCCAGACGCGATCGAAGCCGGCCGTCGCGAATTCGGCCATCGGCTTCTGCGCGGGGTCCCAGGGATGTGCGTCGATGCCGCGCGATCGCAAGGCCGCCAGGACCGCGGTGCCCGTATCCAGCGACACCTCGCGCTCGCTCGAGCAGCCGCCCAGCACGACGGCCACCCGGCCGAATTCGCCGGCCGTCGGGATCTCGATGCGTTCTTCGGGCAGCGCGCTCATGCGGGCGCCTCCCCGACGATACGGACTTCGTGCAGCAGCTCGACGCCGTGCACGTCGAGGACCGTTTGCCGTACGTGCTCGATGAGCTCCTCGATGTCGGTGGCCGTCGCCCCTCCGGCGTTGACGATGAAATTGGCGTGCTTCTCCGAGACCTCGGCGCCGCCGATCGAACGGCCCTTGAGTCCCGCCGCTTCGATCAGCCGGGCGGCATGGTCGCCGGGCGGATTGCGGAACACCGATCCGCAGCTCGGCCGGCCGAGGGGCTGCGTCGTCCTGCGCCGCTCGAGCATCGCATCCATCGTTTCCCTGCTCGGCGTGACGCCGGGCTCGAAGCGGAACGTGCCCTCGATGAACCACTCGTCCGCCGGTCCGGTGACGCTGCGGTAGCCGATCGAATACTCGGCCGGTGCACGCTCGTGGATTTCACCCCGGCGATCGATCGTGCGCACCGACGCGACGCGCTCCCAGGTCTCGCCGCCGTGTGCGCCCGCGTTCATCGCAAGCGCTCCGCCGACCGTGCCGGGAATGCCGGCGAAGAACTCGGACGGACCGAGTCCCCGGCGAATGCACTGGCGCGCGAGTTGCGTGCACGGCAGTCCCGCGCCCGCGCGGACCGTGTAGCCGTCGATCTGTTCGAGGTCGCGCAGCATCCTCGCCGCCGAAACGACGACGCCGCGGATGCCCCCGTCGCGGACGAGCAGGTTACTGCCGGCACCGTGCCAGAAAACCGGCGTGTCCCCGTCCAGGCCCGCCAGAAAGCTCGCAAGGTCCTCGATACTCGCGGGGACGAAAAACAGCTCGGCCGGGCCGCCCGCGCGCCACGACGTGTGCCGGCTCATCGGCTCGCCGCGCCGAAGCTCGCCCTGCACGCTCATGTCTGTCGCCGGCGCCGTCATGAATGCACCTTGAGCGACGGGCCGTCGCCGAGCCGACCGGGAAGCGCCTGTGCACAGGCGCCGATGTCGCCGGCGCCCATCGTCAGCACGAGATCGCCGTCTTCGAGCACATCGGCAAGGACGGCCGCGAGATCGTCGAGCCTGTCGACGAAAACGGGGTCGACGACGCCCCGCGTACGCACGGCGCGCGCCATGGTCCGCCCGTCGGCGCCCGCGACGGGCTCTTCGCCCGCCGCGTATACCTCGAGCAGTACGAGCGCGTCCGCATCGGACAGCACGGTCGCGAAGTCGTCCATGAGATCGCGCGTGCGCGTATACCGGTGCGGCTGGAACACGAGAACGACGCGCCGCTGCGGGTACGCCGACCTGGCGGCCGCCAGCGTCGCGGCAATCTCGGTCGGGTGATGGCCGTAGTCGTCGACGATCCGGACCTTGCCGCTCTTCGTCCGCACGTCGCCGAGGGTCTGGAAGCGCCGG
>JAKSCZ010000537.1 GCA_022360335.1 Pseudomonadota bacterium | reverse complement strand
GGTTCGGATCGAAACGCCCTTCCGGGTTTCTCAGCGGTTCGCCGTTCGCATCGAGGAGCACGTCCTGCACGACGTCCGTGCCGATGTAGTCGTTGACCTGCTTGAAGAAGTAGGCTACCGACACGTAAGACCCTTCGTCGTAGTAGTACTCCCAGGACAGGTCGAAGTTATCCGAAATGTACGGGTTCAGGCCCGGATTACCGGAAGAAGCGGTCGCCGTGCCCGGGCGGTAATCGCTCACGGTAGTGATCGGACGCAGTCCGTTCAGGTCAGGACGCGCGATGCTCCTGCCGTAAGAGAACCTCAGGACATGGTCTTCATGCGGTTCGATGCGTAAATCGAGAGCCGGCAGGAACTTCGCATAATCGGCTTCGACCGTGAAGAAGGTCTGTTCCGAACCGAAGAATACCTGGCCTTCCGTATTCGACGTGATCTGCAGGAAGGTCGGGAAGTTCTGGAATGCCGAGCCCGTCACGTCCGTGGATTCGTATCGGATACCGGCCGAAACATGGGCCGGCATATCGCCGAGTTCAAAGTCGGTGCTCAGATTGACATAGACGGCCGTCGACTCCTCGGAAGCGCCAAAGAACGTCGGCGGGAATGCGTCTATGACCACCTGGTCGGGATTCGGCCAGTTACCGCCGGCAGGCACGAGGCCCTGCCTGAATCCCAGGTTCGAAAAATCCTGCCCCCAGAATGGACCGCGTTGTGCATTGAGAAAGCCGTCCAGGTCCACTTCATTGGTCGTCTGGAAGCCGCTGGGTGCACCTGTCGGAACGGGCTCCGAAATATGGGTACCGCACTCCGCACACGGGTACAGGCCCTGGAATACGAAACCGGTGCTGGTGGCAAGCGTCTCGACGCCGTAATCCGTATGGGATACACCCACACTCAGTTCGGTGTCGTCGAAACTCCAGGTAGCGTCAAGCTGGAACTGTTCCACCGTGTTGTCTATCGCGATGGTACGGAAGACGCTGCCCAGGCCGGAGAAACCGTCCGGATCCTGGAACCCGTCGACACCCGGAACGTTGCCGCAACCGAAACCGGCGGCGTCGACTTCGCCAACGAAGCCGAAACCGCCCGGATCGTTGATGCCGAACTGGCAGGTGCCCCGGAATGCCGCCGAATCGTCGATACCGATATCGACGCCGGCGCCGTTGTAGGTCAGATCGTAAACGCCGCCAGCCGGCCCCTGAATGATGTAGAGCCGGTCGTTCAGCTCACCGTTCGGTTGACTCACCGCCTCTGAGTCATGCGCGTCGAAGGTGACGACGAGGTCGTCGTTCGCCTGCCATTCGACGTTCAGGCCGATGGATTCGTTCTCGACATTCAACTGG
>JAKSCZ010000381.1 GCA_022360335.1 Pseudomonadota bacterium | reverse complement strand
GTCGGGCGCGATGCTGCCCAGCGCGTCGACGAGTTCGTCGCGAACGTCTTCGCTGGTGACGTAGTCGAAATCGGGCGTCTCGATCAGATTGCCGAGCACGCGGAGAACCTTCCAGGCCGGCCGCGATTCGCCGACCGGATTGGCAACGCCCTTGAAGCTCTGCCAGGTCCCGGCAACGTTGACGTAGGTGCCGGAGGTCTCGGCGAAGGTTCCGATCGGCAGCAGCAGGTCTGCCGCTTCCTCGAGCGCCTCGGAGACGTACGGCGTCAATGCGATGACAAACGCCTGTTTCGACAGCCCCGCGACGGCATCGGATGCGGCCTTGAGATCCTCGTCGGGTTCGACGTTGACCAGCACGACCGCGTCCAGAGAGTCGTCGAGCATTGCCTGCGCATTGCGGCCGGCCTCCGGACGAGCTTCGCCTTCGCGCCCGCGATGCGGCAGCACGCCGGCGATACTCAGACCGGCGCTGTTCGAACCTTCGGAGACGAAGCCGAGTTTCGCGCCTGTCGCATCGGCAATCGCGGCGCCGAGGGCGCGCACCGCCGAGAACGCGGCGTGACGATTGGCGATGTTGCCGATCAGGACCAGTGCGTCCTCGGCGTTCTTCAAAGACGCCGCAATCGACTCGTGCGTGTCACTCGCCGAGGCTCCGCTGACGAGATCGGCGATCGCGCCGCTCGATGCGCCCGCCGCTACGGCAACGCCGGCCAGCATCTCGACCAGACCCGCACCGGACAGCGAGTTCGCAACGTCGAAGAAATACTCGTGTTCCCGGCTGTTCGCGAAGCTGATCTCCGCGCCCGCGACTGCTGCTTTACGAATGCGGTGCGCGAGGATCGGCGCCTCGCGCCGAATGTTCGAACCAACCACGAGGATCGCATCCTGTTCCTCGACGTCGGCGATCTCACAGCCCAGCCAGGGGAAGGGCGGATCGTTGTCCTGATCCTCAAAATCGCGGCGCGTGATGCGATGGTCGATATTGCTCGTGCCGAGATGCGCCGCGATGCGGGCCGCGAGATGCCCCTCTTCGACCGTCGCGCTCGGCGATACGAGGAATCCGGAACTGCCGCCGGCGCCGCTCAGCGCTTCGGCCGCGCGATTGAGGGCGTCTTCCCAGTCGATCTCGCGCCAGCTGCCGCTCTCCCTGACCCGCGGCGCGGCGAGCCGGTCGCCGGAATAGACGGCCTCATAGCTGAATCGGTCGCGGTCCGCGATCCACGTCTCGTTGATGGCTTCGTTGTCGCGCGGAACGATGCGCTTGATCGTGCCGCGGAGCACGTGCGCGTAGATATTCGTGCCGACGCAGTCGTGCGGCGACACCGTCGCGCGCTGGATCATCTCCCATGCGCGTGCGCTGTAACGATACGGTTTGTTGTTCAACGCACCGACCGGGCACAGGTCGATGATGTTCGCCGACAGCTCGTGGTCGATGTTCTGTTCGACGTACGTCGAGATGACGACGTCCTCGCCGCGCAGCGTCGTGCCGAGTTGCGGATTGCCCTGGATCTCCTCGCCGAAACGCACACAGCGCGTGCAGTGGATGCAGCGCGTCATGTCGGTCGAGATCAGCGGACCGATATCCTTGTCTTTTACGACGCGTTTGCCGTCGTTGTATCGCGAGACGTCGCGGCCGTATCCCATCGCGAGGTCCTGGAGCTCGCATTCGCCGCCCTGGTCGCAGATCGGGCAATCCAGCGGATGGTTGATCAGCAGGAATTCCATCGTCGCCTTCTGCGCCGCGATGGCGCGCGGCGACTTCGTGAACACCTTCATGCCTTCGGTCACGGGCTGGGCACAGGCCGGGATCGGCTTGGGCGCACCTTCGATGTCGACGAGACACATGCGGCAGTTGGCCGCGACCGACAGCTTCTCGTGATAACAGAAGCGCGGCACATAGGCGCCGACGCCGTCGGTCACCTCGATCAGCATCTGCCCCGGGCGCGCCGCCACCGCTTCGCCGTCGACCTCGATGTTGACGATATCGTCGCTCATCGCCGCTACGCCGCCGCCTCGGCTTCATCGTCGACTACGCTGCGGCCGTGGTGGCGCACCATGTGCTCGAATTCGTGGAAATAGTGCTTCAGGAAACTCTGCACCGGCCAGGCGGCGGCATCGCCGAGCGCGCAGATGGTGTGACCCTCGATCTTGTCCGCGACGTCCGTCAGCTTGTGAAGATCGGAGGCCTCGCCCTTGCCGTCGACGATGCGCGTCAGCATGCGGTACAGCCATCCCGTCCCTTCGCGGCAGGGGGTGCACTGACCGCAGGACTCGGCCATGTAGAAGCGCGCGATGCGGCGCAGGACGCGGACCATGCAGGTCGTCTCGTCCATGACCATGACGGCGCCCGTGCCGAAGGACGAGCCCGCCTGCTGCAGCGAGTTGTAGTCCATCGTGCATTCCATGATGGCGTCGGCCGGCAGCACCTTGCACGACGAACCGCCCGGAATGACCGCCTTCAGCTCGCGGCCCTTCCACACGCCGCCCGCGTAGTCCTCGAGCAGCGTCCTGAACGGGATACCCATAGGCAACTCGTAGTTGCCCGGCTTTTCCACGTGTCCCGATACCGAGAACTGCGCGGTGCCGCCCGAGCCTTCCGGCCCGAGCGCCGCGAACCAGGCCGCGCCGTTGCGGACGATCGCGGGGACGCTGGCGATACTCTGTGTGTTGTTGATCGTGGTCGGTTGACCGTACAGGCCGTAATTGGCCGGGAACGGCGGCTTGAACCTCGGCCGGCCCTGCTTGCCCTCGAGCGACTCGATCAGTGCGGTTTCCTCGCCGCAGATATACGCGCCCGCGCCGATGAAACCGTGAATGTCGATGTCGATGCCGCTGCCCTGCACGTTCCTGCCGAGCAGACCCGCGTCGTAGGCTTCCTTCACGGCCGCTTCGAAGCGCGGGAACGGTTCGTCCATGAATTCGCCGCGCAGGTAGTTGTAGGCGACCGTCGCGCCCATCGCATAGGCGGCGATGGCCATGCCTTCGACGAGACAGTGCGGGTTGTAGCGCAGGATCTCGCGATCGTGGCAGGTGCCCGGTTCCGATTCGTCGGCATTGACGACCAGATAGTGCGGCCGGCCGTCCCGTTTGTCCTCGGGCGGCATGAAGGTCCACTTCAGCCCGGTGGGAAATCCCGCACCGCCGCGGCCGCGCAGGCCGGACGCCTTGACCTGGTCGCACAGCCATTCGCGGCCGTTCTTGATGAACT
>JAKSCZ010000562.1 GCA_022360335.1 Pseudomonadota bacterium | reverse complement strand
GGATCGACCATGGTCATGGGTATCGCAAATCTCGCGATGGCCACTGGCAACCTGGGCCGCGAGGGTGTGGGCGTGAACCCGTTGCGCGGGCAAAACAACGTGCAGGGCTCCTGCGACATGGGTTCGTTCCCGCACGAGCTTGCGGGCTACCGCCATATCTCGGACGAGGAGGTGCGCACGCAGTTCGAGCGGCACTGGGGCGTCACGATCGACCCCGAACCCGGCTTGCGCATCCCCAACATGTTCGACGCCTCGATTGCGGGCGGCTTCAGAGGCATGTACATCCAGGGCGAGGACGTCGCACAGTCCGACCCGAACACGACGCACGTCGAGGCCGCGCTGGGCGAGTTGGAGTGTCTGGTCGTGCAGGACCTGTTCCTCAACGAGACGGCGAAGTTCGCGCACGTCTTTCTGCCGGGCACGTCGTTCCTCGAGAAAAACGGCACCTTCATCAATGCGGAGCGGCGCATCAATCGCGTGCGCAAGGTCATGGAGCCGCAACAGGGCAAGGACGAGTGGCTGATCACGCAGGAGCTGGCCCGGGCGATGGGCTATGACATGCACTACGCGAACGCCGCCGAAATCATGGACGAGATCGCCGAGCTCACGCCGACGTTCGGAAACGTCAGTTTCGACCTCCTCGACGAGGTCGGCAGCGTGCAGTGGCCTTGCAACGACGACGCGCCGATGGGCACGCCGATCATGCACGTCGATGCGTTCGTGCGCGGCAAGGGCCTGTTCGTCGAGACCGACTACGTGCCGACCGGGGAACGGACGAACCGGAAATTCCCGCTGCTGCTCACGACCGGACGGATCCTGTCGCAATACAACGTCGGCGCGCAGACCCGGCGCACCCGGAACAACGTCTGGTACGGCGAAGACCTGCTCGAGGTCCATCCGTCCGACGCCGAAACGCGGGGCATCGCCGACGGCATGCTCGTCTCGCTGGCGAGCCGCAAGGGCGATATCACCTTACGCGCGACGATCACGACGCGCGTCAAACCCGGCGTCGTCTACACGACGTTCCACAATCCGGAGACCGGCGCCAACGTCGTGACGACCGAGTACAGCGACTGGGCGACGAATTGCCCCGAGTACAAGGTCACGGCCGTCCAGATCGCGCCGGCGACGCACCGCTCCAGGTGGCAGGACGAATTCGCCGCGCGCGCCGCACAACAGGAACGACTGGTGAAATCCGGCTAGAAGCGGACGGCTATTTCGCCTTGCAGTCGACCCGGAGCACCGGGAAGTCCTGAATGTAGGCGTGGGCCTCGGAGACTTTCCGGCCGGAGAGGCCGCCGGGCGGCTTACCGGCCTGCGCAGCGCGCATCCAGGCGCCGTTCCTGCTCCCGTCCGGCCCCGGGTAGACCGGCCTCACGGTCCAGCGATACGTCTTGCAGGGCTCGAGCGGCGGATCCACCGTATGCTGCATGCCCCGCACCTGCTTCGCCGAGTAGACGGGCCGGCGTTCGTCGTAGACTTCGATGTCCCACAGCACGTCGGCTGCGTCGGCGGCGCCCGCATCGTCGCCCCGCAGCTCGAACGCCCAGACCAGCGTCGGCGAACGCGTCCCGGTCTTGCCCTGCCACAGGTTCTCGTTGACGGCCTTGATCGACCCCGACGACGCCGGTGCGAGCGAATGATCCGGCGCGATTCGGCCGTAGAGTTCGGCGGCCAGCTCCCGGCCGAGGAAATGCCGCGCAAAGACCCGGTATTCGGTCCAGAGCGCGTAATCGTCTTTCGCCCACGTTCTCATTGCGTCGCGGTCCTCGTAGCTGACCTCCTTGCGATACAGCACGGAACCGTCGCTGTACCGTTCGAGTTTCGCCGTCGCGGTCGTCGTGATGATCGCTTCGCTTTTCTGGATGTTGAGCGTCACCTGATCGATCGTGACGTAGAGGACCGCGTCGGTGTCCTGCGGGATCGGCGTCGTCACCGCGAACAGCTTCGGGTCGACCGACGAGGCCTCTCGCAGACCCCAGTACACATCGTTCGCGAGTGCCGCGTTGGTGAGCGGCTGTTCGACGGTCTGCACCAGGTCGTCCGTCATGCGATCGCGCATCGCCTGGACATGCCGTTGCGCGGTGCCCCGTATCCCGCCGAAGAGCATGCCGAGTTCCCGGAGTACGGGAATCGGGATGACGACGGGTACGTGACCCACTTCAACCGGAACCTGGCCGATTTCGGCGCCCTGCGAGATACCGCCCGCGAGCCCCGGTGTCTTCTTTTCGTACGTCCCCGTCACCGCCTCGCGGCTCCCGCCGCCCGCCGGCACGATGACGACGCGCGAGACCGACGAGCGCAACGCCTCGGACATGTGCGTCGCCTGCGGCGGCGCGGTTTCGCCCGCGGCCTGCGACGCCGCCAGTGCCGCGACGACCGGCCAGTGCGCTCTACGCTTTCTCATTGCCCGCAGCGTCTTCGGTATCGGCATCGACCGGCGGCCGGCCGCCGAACATCCAGTTCTCGATCGGCTTCTTGAGGTAGATCGGGAACAACCAGTACGCAAGGCCCAGGGCGACGGCGCCCCACGGCGGAGCCCACCGGACAACGGCGATCGGCCACATCAGGGCGGCGATCGTGTTGGTGAAAGAATCGATCAGGAAATCGATGAACAGGCCGGCCGCGGCACCGATCGCGCCGCCCGAGAATACTGCACCGACGCCCGACAGGTCTTCGGCCAGCGAGCCGACCTCGAGGTAGACCAACATGGCCGCGAACCCGCAGGCATAGAGGCCGCCGCCGCGGACCCGCCACACCTTGCGGAACCACTCGCGAAACGCGCCGTGCGATTTTTCGACGAGCGGTGAGGCCATGTTCTAGGGCCTGTTCAGCTTCGTGAACTTCGTGCCTTCGAGCGTCAGGTTGTACATCAGACCCCTGGAGCCGTAGATGAACCCGACCACGGGATCGCGGATGTTGTCCGTATCGATCGTCTTGCCGGCGCCGATGTCGATCAGCGCCACCGAGCCGTCGATACCGACTCTCCAGCCTTCCGAGTTGCGGAAACGGTCCAGCGCCTCGCGCGTCATGAAGGCGACGAGAATCGACTTCGACTGGGCGCCGTACTGAAAGCCGATCGAGCCGCTCGTCGTGCGGTAGTACGCGACCGTCGAACCGCCGACACGCAGCACGCCCTCGCCCGTTTCGCCGCCGATCACCACACCCGCCTTGATGACGCGCGGAAACACCAGATACCCGGCGGCCTGGTTCAGGAATACGTCCGCAGCGTCGACCCGGTCCCTGAACACCGCGATCGCGTGGTCGACTTCGTTGTTCAGCGCCGGGGCCGACGATGCACAGCCGGCCGTGACGGCCAGCGCAAACGCGATCGTCAATGCCTGGATCAGCTTGTTGATTTTCATACCTTCAGTTTCTCTTCTGCCGTGATCAGCAGGGCCTCCAGCATGCGCCGCAGCGTAGCACGAAGCCGCTCCGCCTGGTGCACGTCGTAGACGCCGGACGCTTCGTCCATGTAGACCCGCTGCGCTATCTCGAGTTGCACCGCGTGCACGCCGCCCGCCGGATCGCCGTAGTGACGCGTGATGAAGCCGCCCCGGAAGCGGCCGTTCACGACGTGGCCGTAGCCGCTCCCGGCGGCGGCCTCTGCAACGGCCTCCCCGATGGCGGCGGCGCAGCTGCGCCCGTCGTCGGTGCCAACGTTGAGCGCAGGCAGCTCGCCGTCAAACAATCGCGGTACGACGCTGGCAATCGAGTGCGCATCCCAGAGCAGCGCGTAGCCGAACGCCTCGCGCAGCGCGTCGAGCTGCGTCCGGAGCTTCGCGTGGTAGGGCCGCCAGTAGCGCTGCACCCGGGCATCCGCCTCGACGCCGCCCGCATCGCGGTAGATCGGATCGCCGGCGAACGTCCGTCCGGGACACAGACCGGTCGCGACCTGCCCTTCGTACAGCGCCTCGTCGGTCGACGGTCGGTTCAGGTCGACGACGTAGCGCGAGTAGTTCGCGACCAGCAGGCCGGCGCCGAGCTCGTGCGCAAACGAATACAGCCGGGCGACGTGCCAGTCCGTGTCCGGTATCGCGGCCCCCTCGGCCGTCATGCGGCCGCGCAGGTTCCCGGGCACACGGGTCCCGGCATGGGGAACGCTGATCAGCAGCGGCGAATCGCCTTCGTGAAAGCCGAAGACGTCCGTCACCCGCTCATGCCCGGCAGGATGGACTCGGCGTAGCGGCAGTAATCGCCGTCGTCGATCGTGGCAGCGATGCGCCGGATGTCCGAAGACAGG
>JAKSCZ010000242.1 GCA_022360335.1 Pseudomonadota bacterium | reverse complement strand
CGCGCCGAAAGAGGTGAAATACTCGACGATCTCCCGCCCTGTGCCGTAACCGCCGCCGACCATGACCGACTGGAAGACCGCGCCGGGTACGATGTAGATACGAAAGATCTTCGAATTCAGAAAACCGGACACTGCTCAGCCCCACAGTCGTTTATCGAAAACGTCCACCTCGCCCGAGCGGTAATTCAATGCGTGCGGACGGTCCCACTTGAGCAGCAACGGCCCGTCGATGTCGACGAAGTCGCATAACTGTGCGACGACAAAAGACGGAGCCATCGCCAGGGACGTACCCATCATGTTGCCGACCATCAGCTTGCAGCCCTGTTCCTTCGCACCGCGCGCGAGTGCCAACGCTTCGGTCAGTCCGCCCGTCTTGTCGAGCTTGATGTTGATCATGTCGTAGCGGCGCACGGCCTGCCCGAGTTCCGCGGTGTCCAGGCAGGACTCGTCGGCTGCCAGCGTGATCGGCGACTCGAAGCCTTCGAGTTCGGCATCCGCACCGCGCGGCAGTGGCTGTTCGATCATGCCCAACCGCAGTTCGACGCATTTCGGTATGACTTCCTGCAGCTGATCGAAGCTCCAGCCCTGGTTCGCGTCAACGACGAGTTCGGCGTCAGGACGGGCCGCACGGATCGCGGACAGGCGCTCATACGGCTGGGTTCCGTCGAGTTTTATTTTCAGAACCGGATACTCGGCCGCCGCTGCCGCCTTGGCCGCCATCCGTTCCGGCGTATCCTCGATGCCGATCGTGAACACGGTCGTGACCGGACGCGGATGCATGCCGGTCAGCTCCCAGATCGACTTGCCGGTCCGTTTCGCCTGCAAATCCCAGAGCGCACAGTCGACGGCATTTCGCGCACCGCCCACAGGCAGCAGATCGAGCAATTCGATCTGGCTGATCCCGCGTTCGATGTCACCGGCAACGGACTCCACCTGCGCGAACATGCTCTCGACCGTCTCGCCCGTATAGAAAATACCCTGCCCCTCGCCGCGCCCGGCGGCATCGCCATCGGTGAGTTCGACGACGAGGGTCGGCGATGAAGTCCATTCCTTGCCCGTAATGCGAAACGGCTGTTTGAGTTCCCAATCCTCGATGTGCACGCTGAGCTTCATAGCCCCTCCTCAGCTTAATTCCGTTCGGACGTAGTCCACGATTGCGTCGCAACCGGTGGCGATCGGGTCCACGCAGGGCAGCCCCGTTTCTTCCTGCAGGGCGGCGAGATAGTCGGTTCGTTCCTCGGGTGTCAGCGCCGATGTATTCACCGACACGCCGACACACCGGATGTCCGGGTTCGTGAGCCTGCCTTCGACGATATTGCGCTCGATGCACTCGT
>JAKSCZ010000044.1 GCA_022360335.1 Pseudomonadota bacterium | reverse complement strand
GACGGACTATGCCGACCTGGCCGATGTCGATCTGGTCATCGAAGCCGTGTTCGAGGACCCGGACCTCAAGAAGGAGATCTTCGCCAGGCTCGACAAGGTCTGCAAGCCCGGCGCGATCCTGGCGACCAATACCTCCTATCAGGACGTCGACGAGATTGCACGGGCGACGAGTCGCCCGGAGGACGTCATCGGGACACATTTCTTCAGTCCGGCACACATCATGAAACTGCTCGAAGTCGTGCGCGGCGCGAAGACCGCGGACGACGTACTCGCTACCTGCATGAAACTCGCGAAGCGCATCCGCAAGGTGCCGGTCGTGTCCGGCGTCTGCTACGGGTTTATCGGTAACCGCATGCTTCAGCCCTACGGCAAGCAGTCGCAGCTGTTGCTGCTCGAGGGGGCGACACCGGAACAGATCGACACGGCGATGGAGGATTTCGGCATGGCGATGGGGCCGTTGCGGGTGTTCGACCTTGCGGGTCTCGACGTCGGTTACAAGGCGCGCCAGGCACTGAGCGACGAACAGAGAGGTGCGCCCGAGACCTACCGCGTGCAGGACCTGCTGGTCGAGGCAGGCAGGCTCGGCCAGAAATCGGGCGCCGGCTTCTACACGTACGACGAAAATCGTAAGCCAACGCCGGACCCGGCCGTGCCGGAGATCATCGCGTCGGTGGCGGAGGAGTTCGGCATCGAGCGGCGGGAGATCGCCGACCGGGAGATCGTCGATCGACTGGTCGGTGCGCTTGTCGGCGAAGGCCGCAAGATCCTCGAGGAGGGCATCGCGCAACGCGCCGGCGACATCGACGTGGTCTACGTCTATGGCTACGGCTTCCCCGCCTGGCGCGGCGGCCCGATGCACTACGCAGATAAGGGACAGTTACCTTAACTCACTCAGCTCGCCTTCCACGGAGATAAGGGACAGTTACCTTATCTCGGAGAATCGCAGCGATTCTCCTGCAGCGCTTATTGAATGAGGCCGGCATTCTCATGTCCCTGATTGGGTTGCAGGAGATCAAGATGCCAAGGCTGGCCCGTGTAGTGGTGCCTGACTATCCGCATCATGTGACTCAGCGCGGCAGCCGCAAACAACGCACCTTCTATCGCCGTAGTGATTACCGGGCCTATCTGCGGATGATTGCCGAAAGGAAATCGGATGTCGGAGTTGTGATATGGGCCTACTGTCTTATGCCCAATCACGTCCACTTCGTCGCGACCCCAGCGACAGAATACGGCTTTGCCCGGCTATTCCACAATGTACACCGGCGGTACGCGCGGAGAATCAACGTTCGGGAAGGATGGCGTGGGCATCTGTGGCAAGAACGGTTTTTCTCCGTCCCGATGGATGAAGAACATTTGCTTGCAGCCGTACGCTACGTCGAGTTGAATCCGGTACGTGCGCGGCTGTGCGAGGATCCGGCCGACTGGCCCTGGTCGAGCGTACATGCTCATCAACGGTCGGAGGACGACCAGATCGTGACGGTCGCGCCTATGATGCAGCGAGTATCCGACTGGGATGCATATCTGTCGACAATCGATTCGGCTGAAACGACCGAGTCGATTCGCAAGCACACGTGTACGGGCAGGCCGCTCGGCGACGACTCGTTCGTCGACAGAATGGAGCTACTGACCGGCAGGCGGCTGAAGAAACGCCGTCCGGGACCTGCGCCGCGAGTTAAGTAAACTGTCCCTTATCCCGCCCG
>JAKSCZ010000497.1 GCA_022360335.1 Pseudomonadota bacterium | reverse complement strand
AGTCGGTCGTCACGCAGCAGGTCACCAACGGCGTCGCAGTACGCATGGCCGTCCTCGACCGGGTCAACAAGGCGCTCGCGGCCCGGGCATGACACTGACGGCGGCGCAGCGAAGGGCCCGGCAGAACCGCAGCACGATCTTCGTCGAAGAAGGCGAGGTCGTCGCCGTGGACGCGTTTCCGGGCGACCAGTTCATCATGCGTATCCGGGCGCCGAAATGTGCCGCGGCGGCGCAACCCGGCAGTTTCGCCCACCTGACCTGCGACGAGTCCCTGCCGATGCGCAGGCCGTTGTCGATCATGCGGGCCGGCGATGACTGGATCGACGTGTTGTACAAAACCGCGGGCCGCGGGCTCAGCTTGCTCTCGCACAAGCTGCCGGGCGACGCGATCAGCGTGCTCGGCCCGATCGGACGGGCATTCAGCCCGCAGCCCGGGCGCCCGAACACGCTGTTGATCGGCGGCGGCGTCGGCATTCCGCCGATGGTCTTCCTCGCCGACCGGCTGCGCCGGGACGACGGCGAGTGGCGGCCGTTTGCGATCCTGGGTTCCGAGATCCCGTTCCCGTTCGAGATGCAGAAGTCCCGGTTCGACGTCCCCGGCATGCCGGACGACGTCGACAGCGCCATGCCGTTGCTCGAGGAATGGGGCATCCCGACGCGGCTGACGAGTCTCCGGGCTTACCCCGGTTGTTTCGACGGCTACGTGACGACGCTCGCCGACGCCTGGCTGCACGAACTGCCGGAAAGCGAGCTCGGGAAGACCGAGATCTTCGCCTGCGGCCCGACGCCGATGTTGCGCGCCGTCGCCGACCTCGCGGCACGCCACGACCTCCCCTGCCAGGTATCGCTCGAGGAATTCATGGCCTGCGCCGTCGGCGGCTGCGCCGGCTGTGCCGTGAAGATCGTTACGCCCGAGGGCGAGGCCATGAAACGCGTCTGCGTCGACGGGCCCGTGTTCGATGCAGCAACCGTAGCCTGGTAGTCAGCGGCGATCGCAGTGAAGATCGCCCGACGTCTGCACGAACTCCCGCAGCCGCTCGGTCGGCAGATAACCGCGTGCCCAGTCTACGAAATCACCGTTCGCATCGCCCAGCAACGACAACGGCGTGGCATCGACTGTGCCGATGGCCTGGATGAGCGCCGGCGATGCCTGGTAAGCCGGAAAGTCGGGGCGCAGCCGTCTCAGCTCTTTTTGCAATGCCCTGCGATTGCCGTTCACGCCCACGGCAAGCGCCGTGAATCCTTCGTCACAGTCTTCGCCAAGCCGGTTGATCGTTCGCACCTGCCGGTAGCACCAGGAGCAGTCGGGCTCGAAGAACATCATGAGGACAGGCTTGCCTTCGTAGCGCTCCAGGTGATGCACCACCGGTTCCTCGAGACTTCGCAATTCGAAGTCGAGCAAATAGACGCTGCCGGCAAGCGAAACGCCTGCCGGCAACGTCAATATCGAAGCAACGATGGTCAGGAGCCGGGTCACATGCGG
The DNA here is from genome assembly GCA_022360335.1 of Pseudomonadota bacterium. Lineage (GTDB taxonomy): Bacteria > Pseudomonadota > Gammaproteobacteria > Steroidobacterales > Woeseiaceae > UBA1847. The sequence goes on along the minus strand of JAKSCZ010000497.1, from coordinate 3,492 downwards.
AACTCGAAGCCTGCGTAGTACTCACGCCCGCGCAGCGGGCCGTAGATGTAACCGACGTCGTACGCGCCGTCGGGATCCCAGAACAAGGGTGACTGCATGTTACGACCCTGCGATTCATCGAACAGGTTGAAGGCACCGACATACACCGTGAAGCTGTCGGACAGGGCACGCGTGATCTTCATATCGACCGTCCAGAAGGACTCGGCGTGTGTCGATTTCGACGCGGTATCGAAGATGTCGAAACCTTCATAACCGTACTTCGACAGGTCGCGCGAACCGACACCGACTGCCGTCAGGTGCGTGCTCCAGAGTTCGCCGTTGTATTGCAGGGCGAGTGTCGCACGCTCTTCGATCGGTGCGATCGCATAGGAACTGCGGAACGCGTCGTCGTAGTCGAACGTCTCGATCGTTCCGGAAACCGTGAACTGGTCCGTCACTTTGTAACCGGCTGCGATATCGCTCGCGAAGACCGAAGCGGTGCCTTCGAGCTGTGTCAGCAGCGGGACGCCTTCTTCCGTTTCGTCCATAGCCGCCAGGTCCTCGACCTCGGTGTAGGCCAGGGACAAGGTCGTGGAGAGCTTCTCACCTTCGAAACTGAGCGCATAGGCCACCGACAGCGATTCTTCCAGGCGGTCGATGTCTATCGCGAAGCCGTCGCCGGCATCGAGAATGCCGTGATCCGTTTCGAAGAAGGACAGCGGCGCGCGGTAGCCTTTGCCGACCGACAGGCGCGACGACCAGCTGTCGTCATGCCGATACAGCGTGTCGATACGCGGTGCGAAGACCGTCTCGTCGATTTCGGTCCCCGGTTTTTCCGGAGCGACGAAGTCAGCCTTTACCCGGTCGACGCGAAGTGCGATTGCCGCTTCCAGCTTGTCGGTAACGTTCCACGTATCCTGGAGATAGAAGCCGAGGACATCGTAGTCGAAGCTGTCTTCGATGTAGTTGTCGGAGTCTTCGCCGGCCGCCGACTCGGAACGCATCTGTTCGTCGCGCCGATCGACGCCGAATGTCAGCAGATGATCGCCGTTCAGGGCCAGATTGTTGCGGAAGTCGAGATAAACCAGCTCGTCCGTGGCTGCGTAGTCGAATCCTTCGTAGAACGAATCCTGCTCGTGTTCGGAGTAGCCTGCGTTGAACGTCGTGTTGTAGTTGCCACTGAACTCGTGCACCCAGCTTGCCGACAGTTCGATTCTGTCCGTCTCGATCCACTCGGCCGTTTCCCAGGGCTGACCGATGAACCGCTCGCGAACGTCGCCGTTGACGAACAGCTCGTCGGACTCGATGCCGTCGTAGCCGGCCAACACGTCTGCGATGCCGTTGACGTCCATCGGACCGCCGAAGATCTCGGAGTTGATCAACGCCGCCCGGAACACGACATTGTCCCGCCTGGTGAAATCGCTCGACAGCCTGGCGACGATACTCCGGTTGTCCTGCAGCGGCGCTTCGCTGACACCATTGCCATCGCCGTCATAGCGTTCGTGCTGGTTGAACTGTGTAACGAGAGTCGCGCTATGCCGGCCGTCGTCACTCATCAACGAGCCGATACCGCCAAACATGTAGCCGTCATCTTCTTCGGCGGCCGCATTGATCAATAGTGAGGACCTGCCGGGGTCCCTGGATACGACGTTGATCGTGCCGCCGATGGCTTCGGGGGCGATCAGCGATGCCCCCGCACCACGGGCGACTTCAACGCGCTCGATACCGGTCGTGGCGATGGCGTCGACGGCGTAGTAGCCGGCAAGCATCGTGTGGAGCGGCATACCGTCGGTAAGGATGGTCGTGTGCTCGCCGCGCATGCCATTCAGCATGATGCGCTTGACGCCGCACATCGAACACTCGTTCGACACCTTCACGCCGGGCGATGTCGCGATCGCCTGAGAGAGGTTCACCGCCTGGCGCGACCTGATGTACTCCGCATCGACGATTTCGGTTTTCTGGATGACGTTTTTCAGCGTGCCCTGTTGATAGAGTCGTTGGCGAACGCCAATCGAAATGATTTCCTCTATCTCGGCGCTGTTATCGACACCCCCGGGGACGGCCGTTTCATCGGCCGCATACGCAACCGTCGGCGCGGCGCCGAGAAGCCACAGGCCGACGAGAACTTTGGTATTCACTTATGATACTCCAACGAGAAACGAAAACTTGACGCAAATGATAAGCATTCGCAACATCGTCTGTATGTCAGTAGATTCACGTACTTCGCTATGGAGAAATCTCCGCCGGGCCTGGCGAGGTCGATGCCGGGCCGATCGGAAACGAACAGGACCGGCTAGCCGCCGAAGTTGATCTTCGCCTCGAGGTTCGAGCGCGAGTCGGCGTGCGACATCGCCTCTTCGAGCGTGATGGTGCCGTCCTTGTAGAGCTGCAACAGCGCATCGTCGAAGTTCTGCATGCCCTGTTCGCCCGAGTCCTTGTGGGCCTCCTTGACCGCGGAAATGTCGCCCTTGAGGATCAGGTCCTTGATGTGCGGCGTATTGAGCATGAGTTCGACCGCGGCGACGCGTTTGCCGTTGCGCGCGCGCACCAGACGCTGGGACAGAATCGCGCGCAGATAATGCGCGAGATCCATGTACACCTGCGCGTGCTGCTCTTGCGGGAACAGATTGATGATGCGGTCCAGCGTTTCGGGCGCGTTGTTCGAGTGCACGGTCGCCAGCACGAGGTGACCGGTACCGGCCATGTCGAGCGCCGCCCGCATCGATTCCGTGTCGCGGATCTCACCGATCTGGATAACGTCGGGAGCGCCGCGCACGGCGCTCCTGAGTGCCCGGCGATAGGACCGCGTATCCAGTCCGACTTCACGCTGATTGACGATCGATTGCTTGTTCGGGTGCAGGAACTCGATCGGGTCCTCGATCGTAATGATGTGCGACGACGTCTTCTCGTTGCGGTGATTGACCATCGCCGCAAGCGTCGTCGACTTACCGGCGCCCGTCGCCCCGACCATCAGGATCAGGCCGCGCTTGAGCATGACCAGTTCCTTGAGCTGTTCCGGCATCCCCAGCTCGTCGAGCGTCGGCATCTCCGCGGTGATATAGCGCAACACCATCGCGACGTTGCCGCGCTGATGGAACACGTTGATACGGAAACGGCCCAGGCCCGGCTCGGAAATCGCAAAATCGACCTCGAGCTCGCGGGTAAACACGTCCAGCAGATGTTCGTCCATCAGCTCGATGGCCGCCTGCTTGACCATCTTCGGCGTCATCTCGAGTTTGTTGACCGGCATTATCTTGCCGTCGATCTTGATTTTCGCAGGCGCGAAAGGCGTGAAGAAGAGATCCGACGCCTTCTTTTCGACCATGAGCTTGAATAGCGGTTTGACGTTCATGCTGGACTACCGACCTTTCGAGGTTCAGAAGGTTTGAGCCGAATCCTCTTCCATGATATGCAGGCTCTCCGACTGCTGTTCCGCCGCCGATGCGTCACGCTTGCTTTCCAGCTTAATGCGCAAGCGCAGCTCATTCTTGGAGTCGGCGTTGCGCATCGCCT
>JAKSCZ010000340.1 GCA_022360335.1 Pseudomonadota bacterium | reverse complement strand
GCGCGTCGTACGAAGGAGAAAGAGAAAGCCAAGCCGAAGCGACCGGAGACACGTTACGGCCGCAAGGAACTGCACGTTGCCGGGGACAACAGCGGCCGTCGCAAGCGCAAGACGCCGATCCGTCGCCGCCCGGTTTCGGTTGGTGGCGACCAGCATGGCTTCGAGCGGCCGACGGCACCGGTGGTTCGCGAAATCGAGATTCCGGAGAGCATTTCGGTAGCCGATCTCGCCAAACTCATGGCGATCAAGGGCAACGAGGTGGTCAAGGTGCTTTTCAACATGGGCGCCATGGTGACGATCAACCAGGTCATCGATCAGGATACGGCGACGCTGGTCGTGGAAGAGCTTGGTCATATTGCCAAGCCTGTCGACTTCGCTGAAATAGACGAGAAGCTGCTTGCCGACGAGCAGCAGATTGAAGGTGAGGAGATCGATCGCGCGCCCGTCGTCACGATTATGGGTCACGTTGACCATGGAAAGACGTCGCTGCTCGATTACATCCGTCACACGAAAGTGGCCGCGGGTGAGGCTGGCGGTATCACGCAGCACATCGGCGCCTATTCGGTCTCGACGGACAAAGGCAGGATTTCGTTCCTCGACACACCAGGCCATGCCGCGTTTACAGCCATGCGCGCCCGCGGTGCCCAGGCGACGGATATCGTCGTGCTCGTCGTCGCTGCCGACGACGGCGTGATGCCGCAGACGATCGAGGCCATCCAGCATTCGAAGGCGGCGGAGGTACCGCTCGTCGTCGCGATCAACAAGATCGACCGCGAGAACGCCGATCCCGAACGCGTCAAGAAGGAGTTGTCGCAGCACGAGGTCATCCCGGAGGAATGGGGCGGCGAGCAGCAGTTCGTGAACGTCTCGGCCCAAACCGGCGAGGGCGTCGACAAGCTCCTGGACGCCATCCTGCTGCAGGCCGAGGTCATGGACCTGACGGCTGTTGCGCGAGGCCCGGCCAAGGGACTCGTGATCGAGTCGAGTCTCGAGAAGGGCCGCGGCGCCGTGGCCACGCTGCTGGTGCAGTCGGGCACGCTCGAGCAGGGCGACATGATCATCGCGGGCGAGGAATACGGCCGTATCCGCAACATGTTCGACGAATCCGGCACGTCGGTCCGGGAAGCCGGCCCGTCGCAGCCCGCGGTCGTGCTCGGCCTGTCGCATACGCCGAGCGCGGGCGACGATTTCCTCGTCGTCAAGAACGAGCGCAGGGCCCGCGAGGTCGCCGAATTCCGCCAGGCCAAGACGCGTGACGCCAAGCTTGCGCGGCAGCAGGCCTCGAAGCTGGACGACATGTTCAATCAGATGAAGGAAGGCACGCTGTCGTCGGTTCCGGTCATCATCAAGTCGGACGTGCACGGCAGCGCCGAGGCGCTGCGCGATGCGCTGACCAAGCTCTCCAACGACGAGGTCAAGGTGAAAGTGCTGGCATCGTCGGTCGGCGGCATCACCGAGACGGACGTCAACCTCGCGCATGCGTCCGATGCGTTCATCGTCGGCTTCAACGTGCGCGCGGATGCGACCGCGCGCACGGCGATCAAGGAATCGGGCGTGGACGTTCGCTACTACAGCATCATCTACGAAGCGATCGACGACGTGAAGCAGGCGATCAGCGGACTGCTGGCCCCCGAAGTACGCGAGCAGCACGTGGGCCTGGCCGAGGTGAAGGAAGTTTTCCGGTCGCCGAAATTCGGCAACGTTGCAGGCTGTCTGGTCACCGAGGGCTACGTCAGGCGCTCGAATCCGATCCGCGTCCTGCGCGACAACGTCGTCATCTACGAGGGCGAACTCGAGTCGCTGCGGCGCTTCAAGGACGACGTCAACGAGGTTCGCTCGGGTACCGAATGCGGTATCGGCGTCAGGAACTACGACGACGTCAAGGTCGGTGACCAGATCGAGTGTTTCGAGCGTGTCGAGGTCGCCCGTACCCTCGACTGAGGAGTGTAGCCGTGCCGCGCGAATTCTCCAGGAACCAGCGCCTCGGCAACGAGGTGCTGCGTACGCTGAACGAGTTGCTGCAATTCGAGACCAAGGATCCCCGGCTCGACGGCGTGACGCTGACGGCGCTCGAGCTGTCACGCGACCTCAGTGTCGCGCGCGTGTATTTCAGCGCGCTGGACCCGTCCGCCGATGCCGCGCCCGTCCGGCAGGGCCTGGAGAACGCCGCCGGGTTCCTGCGCGGCAGGCTGGGCCGGACGATCAAGCTGCGGCACGTGCCGGAGCTGCGCTTCGAGCACGACGACAGTGCGGCCGAAGGGCAGCGCATCAGCGACCTGATCGACGGCGCCCTGAAGCCCGATTCGGCAGGCTAGGGCGCATGGCGCGCGGCGGCAGGCGGCGCTACGACGACGTCGACGGCTTGTTGTTGCTCGACAAGCCGCCCGGGATGACGTCCAACCGCGCCCTGCAGACGGTGCGGCGCCTGCTGAATGCAAGAAAGGCCGGACATACCGGCAGTCTCGATCCGTCGGCGACGGGCATGCTGCCGTTGTGTTTCGGTGAGGCGACCAAGGTCTGCGCGTACCTGCTGGATGCGAACAAGACGTACCGGGTCACGGCGCGTCTCGGCGCCGCGACGAGCACGGGCGACGCCGACGGCGGCGAGACGATCGCGACGGCCGACGTGCCGGCGCTGGCCTCCGGCGACTGGGACGAGCTGCTGCAGGGATTCGCCGGCGAGTCCCTGCAGGTGCCGCCGATGTACTCGGCGCTGAAGAAGGACGGCAGGCGGCTTTACGAGCTTGCCCGCAGGGGTGAGTCGGTCGAACGCGAGCCGCGGCCGATACGAATCCACGAAATCGGCCTGCTGGAAGCGGCCGGGGCGAGGCTCGTGTTCCGGGTCACCTGTTCGAAGGGGACCTACGTCCGGGTACTCGTCGAGGACATCGCGAGGAAGGCCGGAACCGTGGGTCATACCCTCAGGCTCCATCGCGAGGCCCTGGGCAGCTTTCGCGCCGAGGACATGACGGACCTGGCGACGGTTCGGGCCAGGGCCGATGCGGACCGGCAGGCGGTGATCGACGGCCTGCTGGCGCCGGACCGGGCCCTGGCGGCCATGCCGGCCCTGCAACTGCAAGGCGCGGACGGCGCCGCCTTCAGCCGCGGACAGGCGGTGCAGGTGGCCGGGGACGGCCCGGGCGGGCTGGTCCGGGTGTACGGTCCCGGCCGTGAATTCCTGGGCGTGGGCGAGCGTTCCGGCGCCGCGACGCTGGCGCCGCGGCGCGTGTTCGGATCCGCTGAAAAAACCGCGTAAATTACTGTTTTCGGGGTGTTAAAAGGCCTTTCGAGCGGCTAGAATACCGCGCTCGAAAAAGAGGCAAAAGACAGAGATATCCGGAGTTGTTGAGAAATGTCACTTTCCAGTGAAGCAAAAGCAGAGATCATTGCCGAGCACGCGCGCGGCAAAGACGACACGGGTTCTCCCGAAGTACAGGTCGCTCTGCTGTCGAAACGAATTGCAGAACTCACCGAGCACTTCGGTGAGCACAAGAAAGATCACCACAGCCGCCAGGGCCTGCTCAAGATGGTCAACAAGCGCCGTAAGCTGCTCGACTACCTGAAGTCGAAGGACCAGGACAGGTACCGCGAGCTCATCCGAAAGCTCGGCCTGCGCCGCTAGCGGTCACCCACAACAGGCAACTATCAGCCGGCGACTCGTCCCCGAACCGTAAGGGCGCGCTGCCGGCCGTTGGTGCCCGACCAGTTTCCAAACAGAGAAGATACAGTGAAATCTACGAGAAAAAGTTTCCAGTACGGGGAACACCTGATAACCATCGATACGGGCGCGATCGCCCGCCAGGCCGACGGTGCCGTCATCGTCGACATGGCCGAGACGACGGTGCTCGTCACGGCCGTCGGTCGCAAGACCGCCGACCCGGGCCGCGATTTCTTTCCGCTGACGGTCAACTACCAGGAGAAGACCTATGCCGCCGGCAAGATTCCGGGCGGCTTCTTCAAGCGCGAAGGCCGGCCGAGCGAAAAGGAGGTACTGACCTGCCGCCTGATCGATCGTCCGGTTCGCCCGCTGTTCCCCAAGGGGTTTACCAACGAGGTCCAGATCATCGCGACGGTCATGTCGCTGAACCCGGACGTCGACCCGGATATCCCGGCGATGATCGGCGCCTCGGCCGCGCTGGCCATCTCGGGCATGCCGTTCGCGGGTCCGATCGGCGCCGCCAAGGTGGGCTACGTCAATGGCGACTACGTCCTGAACCCGGGCTACGCGGCGCTCGAGGATTCCAAGCTCGAACTCGTCGTTGCCGGTACGGAAGACGCCGTTCTGATGGTGGAATCGGAGGCCGATGGGCTGTCCGAGGAAGTCATGCTCGGCGCCGTCATGTTCGGCCATGAGCAGATGCAGAAGGCCATCGCCGTGATCAACGAGCTGGCCGCCGAGGTCGGCAAGCCTGCGTGGGACTGGGCAGCGCCGGCCGAGGACGAGGATCTCGCAGCCGCGGTTGCCGGAGCTGCACAAAGCGCACTGGCGGACGCCTACAGCATCACGGACAAGCAGGATCGCCAGGCCGCGGTAGGCGCCGCCAAGGACGCCGCAGTCGAGACACTGGCGTCGGGCGAAGACGCTCGCTGGTCGGCCGACGAGGTCGCGGGCGCCGCATCGAAGCTCGAGAAGAACATCGTCCGCAGCCGCGTCATCGCGGGTGAGCCGCGTATCGACGGCCGCGACCACACGACGGTACGTCCGATTGACGTCCAGGTCGGCGTTTTGCCGCGTGCTCACGGCTCGGCCGTATTCACGCGTGGCGAGACCCAGGCGATCGTCGTCACGACGCTCGGCCCGGGCCGCGACGCACAGATCATCGACGCGATCGAGGGCGAGCGCAAAGAGCCGTTCATGCTGCACTACAACTTCCCGCCGTTCTGCGTCGGCGAGACCGGCTTCATCGGATCGCCGAAGCGGCGCGAAATCGGCCACGGCAAGCTGGCCAAGCGCGGTATCCGGGCGGTCATGCCGGATCTCGACGAATTCGGTTACGTGATCCGCGTCGTTTCCGAGATCACCGAATCCAACGGTTCGAGCTCGATGGCCTCGGTTTGCGGCACGAGCCTCGCGCTCATGGACGCGGGCGTACCGGTTCAGGCCGCCGTGGCCGGCGTCGCCATGGGCCTCGTCAAGGAAGGCGACGATTTCGCGGTCCTGACCGATATCCTCGGCGACGAAGACCATCTCGGCGACATGGATTTCAAGGTCGCCGGCACCGAAGACGGCGTCACGGCGCTGCAGATGGACATCAAGATCCAGGGTATCACCCGCGAGATCATGGACACCGCGCTCGCTCAGGCGCGGGACGCCCGCCTGCACATACTGGGTGAGATGAACGACGTCATCGGCGCGCCGCGCGAGGAGATGAGCGAGTGGGCGCCGACGATCATGACGATCAAGATCGATCCGGACAAGATTCGCGACGT